>NZ_JSYI01000008.1:0-43623 GCF_001023515.1 Diaphorobacter sp. J5-51
CGCCTGGCCCTTTTTGATCGCAACGCATCTGGCAAAAATAGTGTGAGCAGGCCCTAGCGCCCGTCCATCAAGCGCAAGCAGCTATGCAATGCATAGCGCCGTGGCGCTTGCTCAAACGCCGATGACGGCGGGGCGGGGCGCCGCAGCAGGGCGCGGCAGGCCGCAGAACGCGAAGTCCAGCTCCGGCTCCAGCCCGCTCACGATGCGCGCGATGGACTTGCCCGAGCCGCAGGCGTGGGTCCAGCCCAGCGTGCCGTGGCCGGTGTTCAGGAACAGGTTGCCGTAGCGCGTCTTGCCGATCAGCGGCACGTTGCTCGGCGTGGCGGGGCGCAGGCCGCTCCAGAACTGCGCCTGGCTGGCATCGCCCGCGCCGGGAAAGAGCTGCTCCACGCGCCGCACGATGGCTTCGCAGCGCACGGCGTTCAGCGCGCGCTCGTAGCCGTTGAGCTCGGCCGTCCCCGCGATGCGCAGCCGGTCGCCCTGCGCGCTGGTGTAGCGCGAGAAGACCAGCTTGTACTCATCGTCCGTCAGGCTCACCTGGTAGGCGGCGGCCGTGTCGCGCACCGGCAGCGTCACCGAATAGCCCTTGGCCGGGTAGATCGGCAGGCGCAGGCCCAGGGGCTGGGCCAGCAGCGGGGTGAATGCGCCCAGCGCCAGCACGTAGGCGTCGCCGCGCACGCGCTCGTAGCCGCCGGCCTCGTTGGTGATCTCCACATGGTCGATGGCGCCGCCCGCCGGGTGCAGCGCGGTGATGTGGCAGCCCAGGCGGAATTGCACGCCCGCGGCCTGGGCCACGCCGGCCAGCGCGCGCGTGAACAGGTGGGCGTCACCGGACTCGTCCTCCGCCGTGTAGGTGGCGCCCGTCAGCTGCGGGCGGACGTGGGCCAGGGCCGGCTCGATGCGCACGGCCTCGTCCGCGTCCACCACGCGGCGGTGGCAGCCCAGCGCACGCATCTGCTCGGCGGGCGCCAGCGCGGCGTCGAACTCCTGGGTGCTGGTGTAGAAGTGCAGGATGCCCTGTGTGCGCTGGTCGTACTGCAGGCCCGTGTCGGTGCGCAGTTGCTGCAGCGTGCTGCGGCTGTAGCTGCCCAGGCTCACGATCTGCTCGATGTTGTGGCGCGTGCGCGCGGGCGTGCATTCGCGCAGGAATTGCAGGCCCCAAAGCCACTGGCGCATGTCCGCGCGCAGGCGAAACAACAGCGGCGCATCCTCTTTGCCCAGCCACTGCAGCACCTTGAGCGGCGCGCCGGGGTTGGCCCAGGGCTCGGCGTGGCTGACCGAGATCTGGCCGCCGTTGGCGAAGCTGGTTTCCGCACCGGGCACAGCCTGCCGGTCGATGACGGTGACCTCGTGGCCGAGTTGCTGGAGGAAGTACGCAGAGGTGGTGCCGACGACGCCGGCGCCCAGAACGATCACGCGCATGGTTTACAAGCCTTTTTCAAGGTTTGCGCAGGCAGGGCGCGCGCGAGCAGCTATTGAATAAATAGCGAACAGCGGGCGCGACCTGGCCTGGCTGCCGCTCCCCCTGTCCTTGGTACCTGAGAGATTCATGCCGCGCGGGACCGTGCGCGGCACTTGCTCCTTCGGTGCGCCACGGCGGGCGTGGCGGCTCTCCAGACGGCTGTGTGGGTGTGCAGTACGGAACCTGAGCGTGTATGGGAGTTTGCGCCTTCGGTGAAACGGCACATGGCCGTTTGCTCTCCTGCGCCGGCCATCGTAGTGGCCCGGGCGCGGCGGCCCCAGCGGGCTAACCCTCAGACCATGAACACGCTCTCAGGGCGGGGCGCCGGGTGCATGCTCAGGGGTAGACCGCTTCGCCCAGGTTGAGCATGAGGCGGTTGGCCCAGGCGAACAGCGCGGCGGCGTGCACCGTGTCCAGGATTTCCAGGTCGCTCAGGCCCGCGGCGCGCAGCGGCGCGATGTGCTGCGGCCCGAATGCACCGGGCGCGCGCGTGAGCGCGGCGCTGGCCTGCGCCAGGGCGCGTTCGCGGGCGTTGGTGCCGGCGCTGTCGGGGTCGGCGAAGATCTGCGCGATCACGTCGTTGCGCTTGGCCAGCTGCTCGAAGCGCTGCGCATGCACCGACGCGCAGTACACGCAGCCGTTGATGCGCGAGACCACGGTGGTGGCCACCTCGCGCTCGGCGCGCGGCAGGCCGCCAGGCGCGTACATGATGGCGTTGAACGCCTCAGAGCGCTCGGCGAGCACGCGGGGCTGGTGCGCCAGCACGAGGTAGAAGTCCGACGTGCGTGCCTTGGGGTGGCTTGCGTCCAGCACGGCGTTCTGCTCGGCGCTGGCGGTGGCGGGGTCCACCACGGGCAGCCAGGCCTTCCAGTCCAGCGTCTCGCTGGTGTAGCCGGCCAGGCGCAGCGGCTCGCCGGGCGGGGGCAGGTTGGCGGGGTGCACGAAGGGCGCTTCTGGCGTTGTGGCGGCAGCGACCGGCTTGGCTGCGGTGCCCGCGGGGCCGAGGGCGGCCAGCGCCGCCACGCCTGCCACCAACCGCGCCTGGTAGGCCACGAAGCCGATGAGCTGCGCGAGCAGCACCACGTCCGGCGTGGCGAGGCCCGCCTGGGGCAGGGCGAGCAGGGCCGCGCGGTCGGCCGCGGCGGGCTGCGTGGCCAGCAGCTGCGTGAAATGCGTGATGGCTTGCCAGCGCGCATCCGCCAGCGGGGCTGGCAGGCCGGCCAGGCGCGCGCCGTAATGGTCGGCCAGCGTTGCCACGCCGCTGGCGGCCGCCACGGCCTGGGCCACGGACAGGCGCTCGGCCAGCGCCAGGCCCCCGGGCAGTGCGGGCGCGAGCAGCAGGTCTTCGCAGGCCTGGGTGGCGGTGATGGCCTTGGCGCGCTGTTGGCGCGCGGCCTGGGCATGGGGGGCATGGCCCAGGCGGGCGAGTTGGTCGATGGTGTCGGTCATGGCGAAGGCAGGATGCGTTGGGAGGTGTCGGCGGGCGTCCATTCGTCGCCCAGCAGTTCCGGCTCGGCATAGGCCTGCAGCGCGGCGAAGTGGTGCTCCACGTCCTCGCGGTACAGCAGGCCGGCGATGCCGCTGGCCAGGCGCCGTGCGCCGTCGCTGATGGCGGGAATGTCGCCCGACACCGTGCCGTGTGACAGCGCCGCCGGGTAGCAGAAGCAGTGGATGCGGTCCAGGCCGGGACAGGCGCCGGCGGTTTTCTCGCGGAATTCGAACACCGGGCCGAGGTCGGGCGAGTCGGACAGTTCGCGGTCTTCATCGCCGGCGGGCGGCTGGTAGCGCTCGCCCCAGGTGCGGACATGGCGCGCAAACGGCGCGAATTCGGGCTTTTGTGCCCAGTCGATCACGAAGCCCGTGGCGAGAACCAGGAAGTCGAACGCAAACGTGCCCTGGGCCGTCGCCACGTGCAGCGCGTCGCCCACCTGCGTAACGCCCTGCACCGCGCAACCGAAGTGGAAGAAGGCGTTGGCGTGGCCGGACACGCGCAGCGTGCTGCCGTGCGGCGGCGGCACCTGCTGCACGTTGATGTAATGGCGGATGCGCCACTTCCATGCGTCGGGCAGGTCGTGGTGCCCCTGCGTGAGGCCGGGCACGCCCGAGCCCTTGGACTTGTTCACCGTGGGCATCACCGCGCGGCGCGCGATCAGGTCCACGCTGGCGGCGCCGCATTCCAGCGCCGTGCCGGCGCTGTCCATCGCGGACGAGCCCATGCCGATCACGCCCACGCGCTTGCCCTTGAGCGTGGCGTAGTCCAGCACGTCGGACGAATGCGCCCACAGGCCGCCCTGTGCGGCGTGGCGCACGCCGTGCATGAAGGCAGGGACCTGCGGGCCGCCCAGGCCGTCGCGGCCCGTGGCCAGCACCACGCGGCGCGCCAGCCAGGTGGCGTGGCCGGCGGGGGCCTGCACGTCCACCGCCACCAGGCCGTCGGCGCGTGGGTGCACGGCGGTGACGGTGTGTTCATTGCGCACGTCGGCCTGCGTCACGCGGCGGTACCAGCGCAGGTAGTCCATCCACTGCAGGCGCGGGATCTTGTCGAGCGCGGCCCAGGCCTCGCGGCCCCACTGGGCCTCGAACCAGGCGCGGAAGGTGAGCGAGGGCACGCCGAGCGCGGGGCCGGTGAGCTCCTTGGGCGAGCGCAGCGTGTCCATGCGCGCCGTGGTGGCCCAGGGGCCCTCGTAATCGGCGGGCGCGCGGTCCAGCAGCACGGCGGCAATACCCTGCTGCGCCAGCGCCATGCTGGCCGCCAGGCCCGCCTGGCCGGCACCGATGATGAGCACGTCGGTGACGGGCTGCCCTTCATGGGTGCGTGGCGGCAGCCATGCGCGGGCGCGCCAGTTGAGGGTGAGCAGGTCGTGCCGCAGGCGGTCTTCGAGGGCGGCCAGGCCGGCCGCCCCCAGGGGAAGCGAAAGTGACATGGAGGGCGTCGAAGAAAGCGTGGAGGGCGAAATCAGTCGATGCTGATTTTGGCGTCCTTCACCACCTGCGCCCACTTCGCGCGGTCCTTGTGGACCGTCTGGCGGAACTGCTCGGGCGTTTCGATGCGCACCGTGTTGCCCTGCGACTCGAAGCGCTGGCGCACGTCGGGCTGCTCCAGCACCTCGCGCAAGGCGGTGTTCAGCTTCTGGACCACGGCCGGGTCGGTGCCCTTGGGCGCGAAGATGCCGAACCAGATCGAGCTGTCAAAGCCCTTGGTGCCGGGCAGGCCGCTGGCGCCGATGGGCGGCACCTCCTTCACGGCCGCCACGGGCTTGGCCGTGGTCACCCCCAGCAGGCGCACCTTGCCGGTCTTGTAGTGCGGCAGCACGGTCTGCACCTGGTTCATGATGCAGCAGGTCTCTCCGCGCAGCACGGAGGTGATGGCCTCGGGCCCACCCTTGTAGGGCACGTGCACCATGTTCAGGCCCAGGCGCGCATTCAGCTCGGCAAAGGCCATGTGCGTGCCCGTGCCGTTGCCGGTGGATGCGAAGTTGTACTTGCCCGGGTTGGCGCGCACGGTCTCGACGAACTCCTTGAGGTTCTTGGCGTCGATCACCGCGGGGTTGATGGTGAGCACGTTGGACACGTCGATCAGCGGGGCGACGGGCACGAAGTCGGCTTCCACGTCGAACGGCAGGTTCTTGTAGAGCGCGGCATTGCTGCCGTGCGTGGCGGCCGTGCCGAAGGCCAGGGTGTAGCCGTCGGCCTTGGCGCGGGCCACGTACTCACTGGCGATGTTGCCGGCCGCGCCGGACTTGTAGGGCCTGTTCACACTATTTTTGCCAGTGCGAATGGCGTGAAAACCGCGCCAATCTAGGCGCGTGACGACGCCAAGGCCGGGGCCTTGGCTAGGAGGGCAACGACGAATGGCGCGGTTCTCACTCCGTTCCCTCCGGGTTGCGATCAAAAAGGGCCATTCGCGGCGTTGCCAAGCCTCGCTGGGGTAGCACCCCAGCTTCGTTTGGCGCCTTGCGCCTGGCCCTTTTTGATCGCAACGCATCTGGCAAAAATAGTGTGAACAGGCCCTAGTCGATGACCACGGGCTGGCCGAGTTTCTGGCCCAGCGGCTCCTGCACCGCGCGCGCCACCACGTCCACGCCCGATCCGGCCGGAAAGCCCATGATCAGGGTGACGGGCTGCTTGGGCCAGTCTGTGGCCTGGGCGAGGGCGGATGTGACGGTCAGCAGCGTGGCCAGGGCGGCGGTGGCGTGGCGCAGGAGGGGCATGGCGAATTTCCTTGTGATGGGTCAGTGCAAGGCGGCGCCCTATCGTGTAGGCACAGCCGAAACACGCCCATTGTGGAGAAATTCACATGCGCACGCGCTATATGCATATGGACGGCCCGTCGCCGTCCCGGGCCATGCTGGGCGCGGACGACCGGCGCTCGGCCGTTCATCTCCGGTAGGGGTTGTCGGGCCGGCGGTCGTGGCGGTTGGGCACGCCGTCGCCATCGCGGTCCCAGCCGCCGCGCACGAAGCGCCATTGGTCACTGCGCTGCACCCAACGCGGCTGGCGGTAATGGTGGCCGTGGCGCACCTGCATCCACTGGCCGGGCACCCACACATGGCGGTGGCCGCGCCATTCCCAGTGGCCCTGCGACCAGACCATGCCGCGGCGCGGTGCAGGCACGCGCTCGTAGCGTGGAGGCGGTGGCGCGTGGTATTGCACCGCATAGGCGGGCGGTGCCGAGTAGTGGGGCGTGCCGGCCTGGATCACGACGGTGGCGTTGGTGGCCGCATGCGCGGCGCCTGCCAATGACAGCAGGGCGACGAGGCTGCCGGCTGCGGCAAGGGTGGTGGTGCGGACCATGGCGTTCTCCTGTGTTGTGGGATGCGGCGCGGGGCGCTGCGGGAGACTCCATGCTGCGGACCGCATGTCAACGTTTCGGGCGCGTTGTTGCATCCCCGGCAAAGGTGTGTGAGCAGGTGTGACGGCGGCCTTTCGGCGGGCAGGATTCAGGTGCTGGTAGGGCTGAAGCCCTTGTCAGCGAAGCGGTACAAGCTCCTTTTTCAATAGTGAGAGAGGCGCGACCAGTGCGCGGCGAGGCGCCGCGGTGCTTGGCGCGCCGCCCGCCACGCCACGATTGCTTGCATGTACCGTGGGATTGACCCCTCTGGGGCCGCCCCCCAAGATCAAACACCGCACACGGCTTGGAGAACTAGGGGCTTTGCATGGACACACCCAACTGGGCCCTGGTGGCCAATGGCTCGATGGCGCGCCTGCTGGAGCTTGACCCTGCGGCAGCCACGCACTGGACGGAAAGGCAATGCCTGATGCATCCGGCCGCCCGCCTGCATGGCAGTGCGGCGGGGCATGAGCCGCCCGGACATTCGATCGCAGGACGCAGCGGTCTGGCGCCGCGCAGCGAGGCCGCCGCGCAGGAGCGGCGCACCTTCGCGCGCGAGGTGGCCCACGCGCTGCGCGAGGCCGTGTTCGCGTCCAATCCTTTCCTCGGCGAGCTGATGGAACAGCTGGATGGTGTCACCCATCAGCGGCTGGTGGCCAGCCATGCACAGGATCTGACGCACCTGAGCTTGCAGGAGTTGGCGCGGCATTTGCAGGCAGAACGCGGCGGCTGACACGGCCCCGGTGTGAGGACCGACCATGCGCGCCATGGTGCTGGACGGACCCGGCCAGCCGCTGCGGCTGGCGGAGGTGCCGTGCCCCGTCCCGCAGGCAGGCCAGTTGCTGCTGGCGGTGCAAGCCTGCGGCGTGTGCCGCACGGATCTCCATCTGCGTGACGGCGAGCTGCCGGACGCGGTGTGGCCCCTTGTGCCGGGGCATGAGATCGTGGCCCGTGTCGCCGGCCTGGGGCCGGGCGTGCGGGGCTGGCGGCAGGGACCGCGGGTAGGCGTTCCTTGGCTGGGGTGGACCTGTGGGCACTGCCGGTTCTGCTCCAGTGGGCGCGAGAACCTGTGCGTGCAGGCGTGTGGGGGCGACGGATGGTCCAGTGTGGGCACCGCGAAGGGGGAAGTCAATGGCAGGCCGACTGCGTCGGGTTTTGGGTGTTTTAAGGCGCTGGCACCCGTCCATCAAGCGCCACAAGCTATTAATATAGGAGCATCACGGCCTTGCGGTGCGGCGCATCTGGGCAAAGGCCTCGAACTCCCAGCTGCGCATGGCCAGCAGCAGGGTGTAGCCCTCGCGCTCACGCTCGGGCAGGCGCTGGTCGGCCAGGTGCTGCTGCGCGAAATCCTGCGCCACGCGTTGCAGCCGCTCGGTGAACGCGGGCGCCAGGCTGCGTGCGATGGAGCCGTGCACCAGCAGCACGCCCTCGCCCGGCGCGTCGAAGCCGCCGTTGAAGTAGTCCAGCAGTGCATGGTCGCGGAAGTAGTGCATCACCGGCCCGTGCGGGCGCCAGCGGAAGGTCTTGGCAAGCTTCAGGCGGTAGCGGTTGAGCGGGCGCAGTTCGATGATGCCGATGCGGTCGAGCTGCGCCAGGTACTGGATGCCCTCGGCCTCGCTCAGCCGGTAGGTGGTGGTGATCTGCTCCAGGGTCCACTGGCTCAGCACGCAGATCGCCATCAGCAGTAGCTTCTTGTCGGCCACCACGGCCTTTTCCTGTTCCTGCGTCAGTTCGCTCAGCAGCGGCTGGCTGTCGGCCACGCGCCGCGCCAGGTCGGCAAAGTCCAGCCGCAGCACGCGGCAGATGGCGTCGATGCGCGACAGCGGCATGTCGCCCTTGGCCAGCATGCGCTTGACGCTGGACTCGGCCATGCCCAGCGCTTGTGCCAGGCTGGCATAGGTCATCTGGGCGGACTTGAGTTCCTTCTTCAGGGCGATGACGAGGTCGGCGGTGGTGCTCATGGGGTGCTGGAGGTGAAAAGTATCGAATGGCGATACCCTAAGTGTGATCCAAGCCACCAAGGCCCACAAGCGGCTGGCCTGTGCGGGCTTTGTGCGCACAATGCGCGGCACCTTCACACCCCAGCACACCGCATATGAGCGCGCAGCACCCCGTGACCTTGTCGCCCACCGCCCAGCCTGCCGAGGCGGCGGCGCACCCCAACCAGTTCGCGCTGCTGCGCCAGCGCCGCTTCGCGCCGTTCTTCTGGACGCAGTTCGCCGGCGCGGCCAACGACAACCTGTTCAAGTTCGCCTTCACGGTGATGGTGACCTACCAGCTCAGCGTGTCGTGGATGCCGCCGGCGCTGGCAGGCCTGGTGATCGGGGCGCTGTTCATCCTGCCGTTCCTGCTGTTCTCGGCCACGGCGGGGCAGCTCACCGACAAATACGAGAAGACGCGCATCATCCGCTTCGTGAAGAACCTGGAGGTCGCCATCATGCTGGTGGCGGGCGCGGGTTTCGTGGCCGGCAGCGCGGCCATCCTGCTGGGCTGCGTGTTCCTGATGGGGCTGCATTCCACGCTGTTCGGGCCGGTGAAGTTCGCCTACCTGCCGCAGGCCTTGAACGAGCGCGAGCTGACGGGCGGCAACGGCATGGTGGAGATGGGCACCTTCGTCGCCATCCTGCTGGGCAACGTGGCGGGCGGGCTGCTGGTGGCGCTGCCGGGCATCGGCCACACCACGGTGGCGTTGGCCTGTCTGGCGCTGGCTTTGCTGGGCCGCTTGGTGGCGCAGTTCATTCCGCCGGCCCCGGCCACCGACCCGGGCCTGACGGTGAACTGGAACCCGGTCAGCGAGACGTGGCGCAACCTGAAGCTGGCGCACGGCAACACCGTGGTGTTCCGCTCGCTGCTGGGCATCTCGTGGATGTGGTTCTTCGGCGCGGTGTTCCTGTCGCAGTTCCCCAGCTTCGCCAAGGACGTGCTGCATGGCAACGAACAGGTGGCGTCGCTGCTGCTGGTGGTGTTCTCGGTGGGCATTGGCATCGGCTCGCTGCTGTGCGAGGTGCTGAGCCGCCGTCATGTGGAGATCGGCCTGGTGCCGCTGGGCGCCATCGGCATGAGCGTGTTCGCCATCGACCTGTACTTCGCCTCGCGGGCCCTGCCGCCGTCGGAGGTGCTCACCCTGGCGGCCTTCGCGGCGCAGCCCGCGCACTGGCGCGTGATGGCCGACCTGCTGCTGCTGTCGCTGTTCGCGGGCCTGTACAGCGTGCCCATGTACGCGTTGATCCAGATGCGCAGCCAGCCCACGCACCGCGCGCGCATCATCGCCGCCAACAACATCCTCAACGCGCTGTTCATGATCGCCAGTGCCGTGCTCGCGGGGGCGCTGCTGTCGGCGGGCTTCACGGTGCCGCAGATCTTCCTGTTCACGGCAATAGCCAATGCGGTGGTGGCGTTCTACATCTTCCTGCTGGTGCCCGAGTACCTGCTGCGCTTCGTGGCCTGGGTGCTGTCGCGCTGCATCTACCGTTTCAAGGTGCGCGGCGACGAGCACATTCCCACGGAGGGCGCGGCCATCCTGGCCTGCAACCATGTGAGCGTCGTCGATGCCGTGCTGCTGATGGCGGCCAGCCCCCGCCCCATCTACTTCATCATGGACCACCGCATCTTCCGCATCCCGGTGCTGGGTGCGCTGTTCCGCCTGGCCAAGGCCATTCCCGTCGCGCCGCAAAAGGACGATGCCGCCACCTACGAAGCCGCGTTCGAGCGCGCGGCCCAGGTGCTGAAGGACGGCGACCTGCTCGCCATCTTCCCCGAGGGCGGCATCACGCGCGACGGGCAACTGCAGGCGTTCAAGGGCGGCATCATGAAGATCATCGAACGCGCGCAGGCCGACGGCGTGCAGGCGCCGGTGGTGCCCATGGCGTTGACCAACCTGTGGGGCTCGTTCTTCAGCCGCATCGAGCAGGGCGGCGCCATGGTGCGGCCGTTCCGCCGAGGCATGTTCAACCGCGTGGGGCTGAACGTGGGCGCGCCGCTGCCGGCTGCCGAGGTGCAGCCAGCCCTGCTGCGTGAGCGGGTGGCGGGGCTGCTTCAGATCAGCGCCTGAGCCAGCAGGCGCCCCAGGGCCTGCGCATCCGCTGCGGCTTCAGCCGTTGCGAAAAAGAAAGCTGTACGCGTTCAGGGCCGGCACGCCGCCCAGATGCGCGTACAGCACCTTCGATCCGGCCGGGAATTCGCCGTTGCGCACCCGCTCGATCATGCCGTGCATGGACTTGCCCTCGTACACCGGGTCCGTGAGCATGCCCTCCTGGCGAGCGCACAGGCGGATGGCTTCCAGCGTGCCTTCATTGGGCAGGCCGTATTCCGGGCCGCCGTAGCGCGTGTCCAGCACCACATCCTCGGCAGTGATGTCCTGGCCCAGCTCCACCAGATCGGCGGTGCTCTGCGCGATGCGCAGGATCTGCGCGTGGGTCTTCTCGGGCGTGGCGGATGCGTCGATGCCGATCACCCGGCGCGCGCGCCCGTCGGCGGCAAAGCCCACCACCATGCCCGCCTGCGTGCTGCCCGTGACCGAGCACACGACGATGTAGTCGAACCGAAAGCCCAGCTCCTTTTCCTGCTGGCGCACCTCTTCGGCAAAGCCGACGAAGCCCAGGCCGCCATAAGGGTGCTCGGAGCAGCCAGCAGGAATGGGAAAGGGCTTGCCGCCGGCCTGCTTCACGTCCGCCATGGCCTGCTCCCAGCTCGGGCGGATGCCGATGTCGAAGCCCGCCGCGTCCAGGCGCACGTCGGCGCCCAGGATGCGGCTCATCTCGATGTTGCCGACGCGGTCGTACACCGCGTCGCTGTAGTTGACCCAGTTCTCCTGCACCAGCACGCACTTGAGTCCCAAGTGCGCGGCCACGGCGGCCACCTGGCGCGTCTGGTTGGACTGGATGCCGCCGATGGACACCAGCGTGTCGTAGCCGCCGGCAATCGCCTCGGGGATCAGGTACTCCAGCTTGCGCGTCTTGTTGCCGCCGAAGGCCAGGCCCGAGTTGCAGTCCTCCCGCTTGGCGTAGAGCTCCACCTTGCCGCCCAGGTGCTGCGACAGGCGCTTGAGCGGCTGGATGGGCGTGGGGCCGAAGGTCAGGGGATGGCGGGGGAATTTCTGCAGGTTCATGGCGGTGTTCCGGTCGATGGGGAAGGTGCCTTGCATCGTAGGAAAACCGCGCATTAACAGGGTTGTGAAATAAGATGATTTCAAGAATCAAAAAAAGTACTCAACGCCAAATAGCAGTATTTCATTTCTCCAATCAAGCCATGGCCGCAATAAAAAAACGCAACGTGAATGCCGCGGCAGAGGGTGCCGAGGTGGACCGCACCGACCGCGCCATCCTGCGCCTGCTGCAGCGCGACGCGTCGCTGTCCAACGTGGCCCTGGCGGCCAAGGTGCACCTGAGCCCGCCGGCCTGCCTGCGCCGCGTGGAGCGGCTCAAGCGGCTGGGCTTCATCGATGGCGTGGTGGCGCGGCTGAACCCGCAGGCGGTGGGTGCGGGCATGCTGGTGATGATCGGCGTGGTGCTGGACCGCTCCACGCCCGAGTCGTTCTCGGCCTTCGAGAAGGCGGCGGCCAAGATCTCGGGCTGCATGGAATGCCACGTGGTCACGGGCGAGTTCGACTACTTCATGCTGATCCGCACGCGCGACAGCGAGAGCTTCAACCGCCTGCATGCCGAGCAGCTGCTGTACCTGCCGGGCGTGCGGCAGGTGCGCTCGTTCATGGTGCTGCGCAACGTGCTGTCCACCACCGAGCTGCCGCTGGCGATCTGAATGCGGTATCGCATGGCGATACTTTTCGCCGCTGGATAGGTTACTGCGTCGGAATATCGGCTGCTTTGGCGCCGCGCGGCCGCAGCATCCGCCCCGTGTTCAACCAACGCCTGCGGGCACCGACCACCATGCATTCCTCTACCCCCACCCTCCAGCGCGACACGCGGGCCTGGCAGTTCCAGGTGTGGGCCTCGTTCGGCATCGCCGTGTTCCTGTGCGCCACCGGCCTGGCCTGGCTGCCGGGCGAGCGGCTGGAGGTGGCCTTCATGTTCATGGGCTACGTGTTCTGCCTGTCGGCGGCCTTCATGCTGGCCAAGTTCGTGCGCGACAACCAGGGCGCGCGCCGCGGCGCCGGCCAGGGTGGTGGCGACACCCCGCTGTGGAAGCTCGTCGTCTGGGGCGGCTTTGCCGTGGCCATGGGGCTCACCGGCTGGGGGCTGTGGGGCATGGCGATCAGCGCCACCTACAAGGCCTTTTTGGGCGTGAGCTGGCTGTACCTCATCACCTGCGCGTTCACGCTGGCCAAGATGCTGCGCGACCGCCACGAGGCGGATCTGGCCGACGCCCGCCTGCGCAGCCGCCTGCAGGCCCGCACCGAGGCCGCTGAATGATGCCCGCCGCGCAGGAGACCCACATGCCAACCCTTTTTCGCGAAACCTTCGCCCCCGCGCTGCTGGCGCTGGGCCTGCTGTGCGGCGCGGCGCTGCCGGCGCGGGCGCACAGCGAGGCCTCTGCCGCGCTGTCGCTGATGCCGGTGGCCTCCGTGGTCGTGGCCGCGGGCGGGGCGTCCGCGGCGGCGGGCGCCGTGGTGGCCCTGCCGGCGGCGCTGTCGGTGGGCGGCGCGGTGCTCACGGTGAAGGCCGTGCAGGCCTCGGCCACGGGCACGGTGTACCTGCTGGAGCGTGCATCGGACGGCGCCCAGGCCAGCGTGGAGGTCTCGGGCCGCGCCGCCGGTGCCGCCAGTGGTGCCGTGGGCACGGTGCTCACCTGCAGCGTGATCGGCACGGGCGTGATCCTGTCGGCCGCGGGCGAGGTGCTGGCCTTCGTGCCCAACGCGCTGGGCCGCGCGCTGCTGCACAACGAAAGGCTCTGACCATGCGCACCCTGCACTGGATCGCGGCCGCCGCCCTGGCACTGGCGGCCATGGCGGCACATGCGGGCCGCTCCTGCGAGCCGCGCCAACCCACGGCGCAGACCATCGCCCAGGGCATGCAGCTGGCGCAGCAGACGGCCCAGGCGCTGGACGCCAGCGGCGCCCGCGTGGTGGTGCTGGCGCGCGCGGGGCAGGACTTGTCCCGCTACGGCCTGCGCTACTCGCACCTGGGCTGGGCCTACAAGACGCCCGAGGGCCCGTGGCGCGTGGTGCACAAGCTCAACGACTGCGGCACCGCCGTGGCCGCCGTGTACCGCCAGGGGCTGGGCGAGTTCTTCCTGGACGACCTGTGGCGCCACGAGGCCGTGTGGGCCGTGCCCACGCCCGCCGTGCAGCAGGCGCTGCTGCCCGTGCTGGCCGACGGCGCGCGCGCCACGCGGCTGCACCAGCGTGCCTACAGCATGGTGAGCTATGCGTGGGGCACGACCTACCAGCAGTCCAACCAGTGGGCGCTGGAGACCCTGGCCCTGGCCATGGAGCCCGAGCGCGCCCACACCCGCGCGCAGGCCCAGGCCTGGCTGCGGCTGCAGGGCTACCAGCCCACGGTGCTGCGCATCGGGCCGCTCACGCGGCTGGGCGGGCGCATGACGGCGGCCAACGTCGCCTTCGACGACCATCCGCCCGCGCAGCGCTACGCCGACCGCATCGGGACCGTGACGGTGGACTCCGCCCTCGCATGGCTGCAGCATGCGCGGCTGGCGGGCGCCCCGCAGGTGCAGGTGCTGGGCCCGGAGAAGTTTTAAGCAAAAATGGGCTCTTGCGCTTATCCATCAAGCGCGAGCAGCTGCTATTTCAATAGCAAACATCGTGAGGGATCACACATGAGCAAGGCATTGCGACTGTCGGAGAAATGGTTTCGCCGCGGCCTGTGGCTGGTGGCGCTGGTGTTCGCCAGCTTTCTGATCGGGCTGGGCGGCACCATCGTGGGCGACCTGCCCAAGGTGGAGGCGCCCCTGCAGCTGGACGACTTCCTGGACCGCAACGCCGCCCAGGCGCTGCGCGCCCAGGTCAAGGAAGCGCGCCAGGCCGAGCAGGAGGCCCAGACCGCGCTGGAGCAGGCCCGGCTGCAGCACGCCAAGGCGCGCAGCGAGACGCAGGCCGAGCGCGAGACCTTCAGCAACTGGCTGGCCGCACGCCGCGCCACCCAGCGCGCCGAGCACGACCCCGAGGTGATCGCGCGCACCCAGGCGCTGGACGCCCTCAAGGCCCAGGAGCGCCGGGCCCAGCAGGCCGTGCAGGCGCAAGACCAAGCCCTGCTGGACGCGCGCCAGGCCGCGCAGGCCGCGCAGCAGCGCCTGGGGCGCCTGGAGCAGGGCGGCTACGAGAAGATGGCCGCCGAGCGGCGCAAGGTGGAGTTGCGCGTGTTCCTCTACCGCCTGGCGCTCACGCTGCCGCTGCTGGTGGCGGCAGGCTGGCTGTTCGCCAAAAAGCGCAAGAGCACCTGGTGGCCGTTCGTGTGGGGCTTCATCTTCTTCGCGGTGTTCGCGTTCTTCGTGGAGCTGGTGCCCTACCTGCCCAGCTATGGCGGCTATGTGCGCTACGTGGTGGGCATCGTGGTCACGGCGCTGGTGGGGCGCTACGCGATCCTTGCGCTCAACCGCTACCTGGAACGCCAGAAGCAGGCCGAGGCCCTGCCCGAGCAGGAGCGCCGCAAGGAGCTGGGCTACGACGTGGCCCTGGCACGCCTGGCCAAGGGCGTGTGCCCGGGGTGCGAACGGCTGGTGGACCTGAAGGACGGGGTGACCGACTTCTGCCCGCACTGCGGCATCGGCCTGTTCGACCGCTGCGGTGCCTGCGGCACGCGCAAGAGCGCCTTCGCCCGTTTCTGCCATGCCTGCGGGGCCGGTGCGGCGCCGTCCGGGATGGCCTCGCCCGGTGCGGCCCCTGCGGGTGCTGTCCCCTCGGGCATGCCGCCCGCCGGTGCGGCCCCCACCGGTACGCCACCCCACGGTGCGATGCCCGGCGCGCCAGGGAATCGCTAGGCGCAGGCCTGGTGCAGGTCCAGCGCGTTGGCAGCCGCCGCGCCGCTGGCCGTGTTGTCGAAGATGCACCACACGCTGCGCGCCGCCAGGGTGGCGACCCGCAGCCGTGCCGCAAGCGCGTCGACCAGCGCCGCGTCATAGGCCGAGTAGTACACGCGCGGTGCGCCATGCAGCCGGCAGTAGACCAGGCCGGGCCAGCCGCCGGGCACTTCGCCGCCCGCGTGCAGCACCGGGTCGGCCAGCACGCGGCCGGCCTGCCAGGCGCGCAGCAGCGCGTCGCCCTCCGGCGTGAACCAGCTGGCGTGGCGCGGCTCCACGGCAACGCTGCCGTGGGGATGCCGTTCGCGCAGGCCGCGCAGGAACGCGTCGGCGACGGGCCGGTCGAGCCGCAGGCTGGGCGGCAATTGCACCAGCAGGCAGCCCAGGCGCTCCCCCAGCCCCTGCGCCTGTTCCAGGAAAGCCTCCAGCAGCGTGTCCGTGCCCTTCAGGCGCGCCGTGTGCGTGATGCTGCGTGGCAGTTTGACGCTGAAGCGGAACGCTGGCGGCGTGGACGCGGCCCAGCGCTCGAAGGTGCTGCGCTGGTGGGGGCGGTAGAACGATGAATTGATCTCCACGGCGGGCAGCCGGGCGGCGTAGCGCTCCAGGTGTGAGCCTTCGGCCGGGAACCGGTGCCGGCTGCCCTGCGGCACGTTCCACCCCGCGGTGCCGATGTGCAGCGGCGCGGCCGTCGACGGTCGTGTGTCCATCGCGCCAGCATAGGAAGGACGGCGCGGCGCCGCGCGCGGCCTGCGCCGGCCGTCGCCGTCAGCCGCCGCCTACGCGGCGCTACACGCCGCGTGCGCGCTCGGCCTTGAAGCGCGCGCGGAATGCGCCGAACTGGCCGGCATCCAGCGCTTCGCGCACCTCGCGCATCAGGTTCAGGTAGTAGTGCAGGTTGTGGATGGTGGTGAGCATGGGCCCCAGCATCTCGCCGCAGCGGTCCAGGTGGTGCAGGTAGGCGCGCGAGAAGCCGCCGCGGCCCCCGTCGTTCCAGCTCACGCCCTCGGTGCCCGCGCAGGCGTGGCAGGTACAGCTCGGGTCCAGCGGCTGGTGGTCGGTCTTGTGGCGGGCGTTGCGGATCTTCAGGTCGCCATAGCGCGTGAACAGCGTGCCGTTGCGCGCATTGCGCGTGGGCATCACGCAGTCGAACATGTCCACGCCCTGGGCCACGCCCTCCACCAGGTCCTCGGGCGTGCCCACACCCATCAGGTAGCGGGGCTTGTGCGCGGGCAGGCGGTGGGGCGTGTGCGCCATGATGTCCAGCATCTCGTCCTTGGGCTCGCCCACGCTCACGCCGCCCACGGCGTAGCCGGGAAAGTCCATCTCCACCAGGGCTTCGAGCGATTCCTGGCGCAGGTTCTTGTACATGCCGCCCTGCACGATGCCGAACAGCGCGTTGGGGTTGCCCAGGCGCTCGAATTCATTCTTGGAACGCACCGCCCAGCGGCGGCTCATCTCCATGCTCTTGCGCGCCTCGGCCTCGGTGGTCTTGTGGCCGTTGGTCTCGTAGGGCGTGCACTCGTCCAGCTGCATCACGATGTCGCTGTTGAGCGTGGTCTGGATCTGCATGCTCACCTCGGGCGACATGAACAGCTTGTCGCCGTTCACGGGCGAGGCGAAATGCACGCCTTCTTCGGTGATCTTGCGCATGCTGCCCAGGCTCCAGACCTGGAACCCGCCCGAGTCCGTGAGGATGGGCTTGTCCCATTGCTCGAAGCCGTGCAGGCCGCCAAAGCTCTGCATCACGTCCAGGCCGGGCCGCATCCACAGGTGGAAGGTGTTGCCCAGGATGATCTGCGCGCCCATCTCGCGCAGGCTGCGCGGCATCACGCCCTTGACGGTGCCGTAGGTGCCCACGGGCATGAAGATGGGGGTCTGCACCACGCCGTGGTTGAGCGTGAGCGTGCCGCGGCGCGCGTGGCTGGAGGTGTCGGTGGCCAGGATTTCAAACTTGAGCATGGGCGCGATTGTCCCAGACTGCACCGGCGGGGATTGGTGCCCGTGGCGCCCCGCGCGGCCTACACTGACCCTATCGACACAGCATTGCAAGGAGGTGCCCCCATGTTCCGAATCCTGATCGCCGTTGATGGCTCCGAACTCGCGCTCGACGCCGTGCGCCATGGCGTGGCCCTGGTGCGCCGTGGCGGCCTGCAGGCCACGCTGGTGCTGGGCCACGTGCAGGAAGAGGCCTCGCTGATCGAGCTGGCCACGCAGGGCGCCGACGCCGTGGCCGCTGCGAGCGTGGAGGCGGGCCAGCACCTGATGGCATCGGCCGTGGCGATGGCGGAGGCCGCGGGCGTGCCGTATGAGACCGAGATCGGTCTGGGCCCCGTGGCGGCCACGCTGGTGGACATGGTGGAGCGCTGCGGCTGCGACGCGCTCATCATCGGCGCGCGCGGCCTGGGCGGGCTGCGCGGCACGTTGCTGGGCTCGGTGTCGCAGGCGCTGGTGCAGCAAAGTCCCGTGCCCGTCACCGTGGTCAAGCATGCGGAGCCGGAGGAACTGCCCGAGGATGACGACCAGGACGACGACGTAGGTGCGCAGGATTGACACCAGAAACAACGGGTCCCGCGGGACCCGTTGTGCTATTGAATCAAGAGCTGCTGGCGCAGATGGACAGGGCGTTCAGGCCGCTTTTTTCCATTGCTGCGCCGCGCGCTGCAGCTTGCCGTGCGGCAGGCTGGCCAGGCGCGTGAACATGCGCCGGCAGTAGCCGCTGATCCACAGGCATTTGTTGAGCTCGTCCACGGGCAGCGGGCCGGAGACGACCACGATGTCGTTGGCCACGTCCGCCGCGCCAGCGGCGCGCAGGCGCCGGCGCGTGTGCGTGGCCCAGGACTGGATGCGTGCCGGGCTGCCGTGCTGGTGCACCTCGCCGGTGTGCAGGTCGAAGGCAATGGCCACGGTGTCGGTCTTGAGCTTGAAGCGACGCTCGCCCGTGACTGCGCTGGGCGTTTCGCGCATGTCGTACAGGTAGTAGCTGCCGGCCTTCAGCTGGTATTGCAGGTCCATGGTCGTCGTCCTCCGGGCTGCATTGTGCGGACGGCGCTGGCCGGTGATGGGGCGAATACCGCGCGAAAGCAGGCGCTTATTGCGCAGGGCGCGGGCCCGCCCCCGGCGGCGCCGGGGTGCGCCCGATTGTGTCGGCGCACTGCGGCGCCTTCAACCCGCCGGCCCGGTCAAAGGGTAACCGGTTGTGATCGGGCCGGCAGGCGCGCGTGGCGCGCCCGCCCATCCATTCGCGCTGTGGGGTTCAGAAATCCACCAGGCTCAGGCCCACGCTGAACACGGTGCGCTTGCGGTTGTAGTCGATCAGGCTGTCGCCGTAGCCCGTGAACAGCTGGGTGTGCAGGCGCAGGTTGGTGCGATTGCCCACCAGGCTGGTTCCGAGGGTTTGCAGCCATTCCAGCCGTGCCGAGCCGCGCCCGGTCGCCCCCAGCGAATGCCGTGCGGTCAGCGCCAGGGTGTTGTCCTTGTCCACGTTCCAGGTCAGGCCCAGCTCGGCCCGGCCCACGTAGTTGCTGATGCCGGGGTTGTCGTCGCTGTCCGCGCTCTCGTGCAGGCGCTTCCACAGGCGGCCGGTGACGGTCCAGCGGTTGTCCAGCTCCATGCCGGTCATCAGGTACACGCGGTTCCAGCTGCGCGACAGCGGCAGGCTCTGGCCGTTGGACTGGTGCACCAGGCCGATGCCGCTGTAGCGCCAGCGCCAGCCGAAGGGCAGCTTGGCGTCGGTGGGGTACACGTACATGATCTCGGGCTCGTGGTCCGTGTTGCGGAACGGCCGTGAAATGCCCGGCGAGAACAGCTGCCAGTACGACTGCTGCGTGTAGCCCGCCCACAGCGAGTCGCGCAGCGTGGGGTGGCCGCGAGTGAGCAGGCCCTGCGCGAGCTTGGTACGCACCGACAGCTGTACGCGCATCTCGGTCTTGCGGTAGTCCACTTCGCTGGTGGCGTTGTTGTCCGGGCTGCCCGAGGTGGGCAGGCGGTTGACGCTGGTGGCGCCCACGACGGACACGCTCATGGGCCAGTACCCGCGAAAGCGGAACGCCCCGCAGTCGCTGCCCGTCTCCAGCTCCCAGAAGCGCGACAGGGTGCTGTACTGGCCGTCGCGGCAGCCGTCCACCTGCGCCACGTCGATGATGCGCGTGGCCGGCAGCGTGGCGTCCACCGGCGGGGGCGGCGCCTGCGTGGCGGCGGCGGCGGGCTGGGCGCTGGCCGAAGCGGGCGGCGCCTGCCAGCTCTGCTCGCCGGCCCACTGGTCAAAGCAGGCCAGGCGTGCCTGGCTGTCACCGGTGAGGGCGGTGCACTGGCGCCAGCCGGCCGCCCGGTTGACGGCGGGTGCTGCGGCGGTTTCGGCCCAGCTGACCAGCGGCAGGGCCGTGCCCAGCAGCGCGGTGGCCAGGCCCAGGCGGGACAGGGGGTGTGAAGGCTGTGTCATGGTCGGATGATGCGCGTGGTCGGTGACGGCTGGCATGCAGGTCAGGGCCGGGAAGGGGCCTGCTTGCGCAGGGTGAAGGTGTAGGGCCGGTCGGCCTCGTCGGTCCATTCGCCGCGGATCTCGCGCGCGCAGCTGCCCTCGACGACGTCGCCGCTCCAGTTGCCGCTGACCCGCGTGCCGTCGCGCGACTCTTCCAGGGTGAGCCGGCCCTGGTGCACGTCGCCCACCACCACCGAGGTGAAGCCCGGCCACTGGATGCGTCCCTTCACCGTGCCGTCCCATTCGGGGTGGGGGCCCAGTTCCAGCAGCACGGGCTCGGCCATGCCGTCCAGCCGCGCCTGCCAGCGGCCCACCAGTTCGGGCTGCTCCATCTGCGCGGCCGTGGGGCAGGCCGGGCGGGGAGGTTGAGAGAGTTTTTGGGCGCAAGCGCTTGCCAGTAAAGCGCTGGCAGCTATCAAAAATATAGTTTTCAACATGGGTTCAGGGTGTGGCGGGGCTGGGGGCGGCCTGGGCCTTGCGCGCGAATTCCTCGCGCAACTGGCGCAACTTGTCGCGTGGGTTCTCGCGCGCCGTGGCGGCGTCCAGTTTCATCTCGGCAATGAAGCGGCTGGGCTGGCAGGCCACCATCTCGCGCCCCTTCTTGCGTTTCTTGGTCCAGCTCACGGCCAGCGTGCGCTGGGCGCGGGTGATGCCCACGTACATCAGGCGGCGCTCCTCCTGCAGGCGCTGCAGGGTGTCGTCACTCACCTTCTGCTGGCGGCCGTCGTCATCGTCCAGCTTGAAGGGCAGCATGCCCTCGGTCACGCCGGCCAGGATCACGTGCGGCCACTCCAGCCCCTTGCTGGCATGCAGCGTGGACAGCACCACCATGTCCTGCTCCTGTTCGCGCTCGGAGATGGTGGACAGCAGGGCGATGGTCTGCGCCACCTCCAGCAGGCTCTTGGTCGCGGCCTGCACCGTCGCGCCCGCGGTGTCGTCGATCTGGCCGCCCGCGCGCTGTGCCATCCAGTCGCAGAACTCCAGCACGTTGCTCCAGCGCGCGGCGGCCACCTTTTCGCTGTCCTCGCTGTCGTACAGGTGTTGCTCGTAGCCCATGTCCTTGAGCCAGTCGGCCAGGAAGGCACGCGCGGCTTCGTGGCCGTGCGTGTGGCGTGCGCGATGCTCCAGGTCGTTGACGGTGCGGCCAAACTCCAGCAGGCCTTCCAGGCCCCGCTTGGGGATCACGGCGGGCAGCATGGCGTTGAACAGCGCGCCGAACATGCTTTGCTTGTGCTGCGTGGCGAACTCGCCCAGCGCCGCCAGCGTGGTGTGGCCCACGCCGCGCCGCGGGCTGGTGACGGCGCGCAGAAAGGCCGGGTCGTCGTCGTTGTTGATCCACAGGCGGAACCACGCGCACAGGTCCTTGATCTCTGCGCGGTCGAAGAAGCTGGTGCCGCCCGAGACCTTGTAGGGGATGTTGGCCTTGCGCAGGGCCTTCTCGAACGGTTTGGCCTGGTGGTTGGCGCGGTAGAGGATGGCGAAGTTCTTCCACGCCGGCGGTGGATTGCTGGCTGCCCGCAGGCCCTGGATGCGCGCCACGGCGCGCTCGGCCTCGTGCTCCTCGTTGTCGCAGTCCACCACACGCACGGGTTCGCCCTCGCCCAGCTCGCTGAACAGCGTCTTGGGAAACAGCTTGGGATTGGGCTGGATGACGTGGTTGGCCGCGCGCAGGATGGCGCTGGTCGAGCGGTAGTTCTGCTCCAGCTTGATGACGTTGAGCTGCGGGAAGTCCTGCGGCAGCTTCTTCAGGTTGTCCAGCGTGGCGCCGCGCCAGCCGTAGATGCTCTGGTCGTCGTCGCCCACGGCGGTGAAGCGCGCGCGCTCGCCCACCAGGTATTTCAGCAGCTCGTACTGCGTGGCGTTGGTGTCCTGGTATTCGTCCACCAGCACGTGGCCCAAGAGGCGCTGCCACTTCTCGCGCACCTCGGGGTGGTGGCGCAAGAGGCGCATGGGCATGCCGATCAGGTCGTCGAAATCCACGCTCTGGTAGGCCGTCAGGCGCTCCTCGTAGCGCTGCATGATCAGGGCGATGCTGCGCTCATGGTCGTCCTGGGCCATGGCCAGCGCCTTGCGCGCATCCCAGCCCTGGTTCTTCCAGTTGCTGATGGTCCATTGCCATTGGCGCGCGGTGGCCAGGTCGGTGGTGCCGCCCGCGCAGTCCTTGAGGATGCCGGTCACGTCGTCCTGGTCCAGGATGCTGAAAGACGGCTTGAGGCCCAGCACATGGCCGTCCTCGCGCACCATGCGCACGCCCAGGGCGTGGAAGGTGCACACCAGGACGTCCTTGGCCTGGCGGCCGATCAGGCCGGCGGCGCGCTCGCGCATCTCGGCCGCGGCCTTGTTGGTGAAGGTGATGGCGGCGATGCGCCGGGGCGCCAGGCCCGTCTCGATCAGCCGCGCGATCTTGTGCGTGATCACCCGCGTCTTGCCCGAGCCCGCGCCTGCCAGCACCAGGCACGGGCCCTCGGTGTAGTGCACTGCCTGCAACTGAGCAAGATTGAGACCGGACATGGATGCAGCGGGAGGAACGGGGCGCGCCTGCGCCACGGGTTGCGGCGGGCGGCGGGTGAGAGGGAGAACAGCGGGTGTGCATGATAGCGGCGTGCGCGCACCAGGGTGATTGCCCGGGGTGGCACGCCCGGTGACAAGGCGTTTCAGCGCGCGGCGGCGCTGCGACAATCGCGCCCGTGCTGTCCGTCCTGCTGATCACCTTCCCCTTCTTCGCCCTCGTGCTGTGCGGCTATCTGGCCACGCGGGCCGGGGCGCTGCCGGTGTCCGCCATCGGAGGGCTGAACAGCTTCGTGCTGTATTTTGCGCTGCCATGCATGCTGTACCGCTTCGGCGCCAGCACGCCCATCGCACAGCTGCTGGACCCGGCCGTCGCCGGGCTGTACCTGCTGTGTGCGCTGCTCATGGTGGGCGGCACGGTGGCCCTCACGCTGCGGCGCCGGGGGTGGAACGATGCGGCCTTCGGCGCGCTGGTGGCTGCCTTTCCCAACACCGGCTTCATGGGTGTTCCGCTGCTGGTGGCGTTGCTGGGCGAGGCCAGTGCCGGCACCGTGATCGTGGTGCTGGCGGTGGACCTAGTGATCACCAGCTCGGCGTGCATCGCGCTGTCGCGCCTGGATGGCGCGGGTGCGCACGGCGTGGCCGTGGCGCTGCGCAACGCGCTGCGCGGCATGGCCACCAACCCCATGCCCTGGTCCATCGTGCTGGGCGGCGTGGCGTCGGTCCTGCAGTGGCAGCCGCCGGGCCCCGTGGACCAGACCCTGGCCATGCTGGCGGGCGCGGCATCGCCGGTGGCGCTGTTCACCATTGGCGCGGTGCTGGCGCGCTCGCAGATGAACCAGCAGGAATACGTGCCGCCGGGCCAGTACGTGCCGATCGCGCTGGCCAAGCTCGTCGTGCACCCGCTGCTGGTGTGGTGCGTGGGGCGTGCGGCGATGGCGCTGGGGGTGGACCTGTCGCCGTTCACGCTCACGGTGATGGTGCTGCTGGCCGCGCTGCCCAGCGCGAGCAACGTGGCGCTGCTGGTGGAGCGCTTCGGGTCCCACGGCGGGCGCGTGGCGCGCATCATCCTGGTGAGTACGGCGCTGGCGTTCCTCAGCTTTTCGGCCGCCGTTGCGCTTTTGGTTCAAAAATGAGAGCGCTTGGCGCAGGGTGGGACTGCGCTAGGTGTCGATTTGGCTAAAAAGTATCCACCTGAAGCGCAGCCGTTGTACCGCGAGCGCCAGACCGACGGCCATTGGGCAAGGACCTGGACCGGCCGCGCCGCGCAGCGAGGGTGCCGTCCCCCTGCCCGTGTTGCGATGCGAGGGGAGAGGGAAGACGCGGGCGCCTGAGGGGCAGACCTCAATACTCCCAGAACATGCGCTGCAGGTCCTGCGTGCTGGCGCCCTTGGCCAGCGCGAGCATGGTCAGGATGCGCGCCTTTTCGGGGCGCAGATCGTGGGCCACCACCCAGTCGTGCTTGTCGTCGGGCTGCTCGGCGTTGCGCAGCACGAAGCCGTAGGGCACGCGCGCCGAACGCACGATGACCACGCCCTGGGCGCGCGCGTCCTGCAGCGGCTTGACCATGCGGTCGGCCACTGAGCCGTTGCCCGTGCCGGCATGGATGATGGCCTTGGCGCCGCCGGCCACCAGCGCGTTCACGGCCGTGGGCTGCACGTTGCCGTAGGCATAGACGATGTCCACCTGGGGCAGCGAGGTGATGCTGTCGATGTCGAATTCCGATTGCGTGGTGTGGCGCTTCACCGGCGCGCGGAACCAGTAATTCTTCCCCTCCACCACCATGCCCAGCGGGCCCCACTGGCTCTTGAAGGCGCTGGTCTGGATGTTGATGTCCTTGTTCACGTCGCGCGCGGTGTTGATCTCGTCGTTCATGGTGACCAGCACGCCCTTGCCGCGCGCATCCTTGGAGGCCGCCACGCTCACGGCGTTGACCAGGTTCAGCGCGCCGTCGGCCGACAGGGCAGTACCCGGGCGCATGGAGCCGACCAGCGCGATCGGCTTGTCGGTGCGCACTGTCAGGCTCAGGAAGTAGGCGGTCTCGGCCAGCGTGTCGGTGCCATGGGTGATCACGATGCCGTCCACGTCGCCCTGCTTGGCCAGTTGCGACACGCGCTGGGCCAGCTTCAGCAGGTGTTCGTTGGTGAAGCTCTCGGAAGCGATCTGGAACACCTGTTCGCCCGACACCTGGGCGACGTTGGACAGCTCGGGCAGGCCGGCCAGCAGCTTGTCCACGGGCACCTTGGCGGCCGTGTAGGTGGCGCTGTTCATGGCCGAGGCGCCGGCGCCGGCGATCGTGCCGCCCGTGGCCAGCACTACCACGCGGGGCTTGGCGGCGGCCGGCTGGGCCTGCGTGGCCGCCGTGGCGCGCGTGTCCTGCGCGTGGGCGAGGGTGGGGGCGCCGGCAAAACCGGCAATGGTGATGGCAGCGGCCACCAGCGACATGCGAAACGCTTGGAAGGTCATTGTGGGTTCCAAAAAAAAAGAAAAGCGGTCTCGTGGACCGGGGGCGGAACTTTGCCCCGATGGCACAGCACATGCCATGCGCGAAAACCCGCGGGCACCGCCCGCAGCGGTGGCGGCCTCAGATCGCCTGCGGGTCCACGTCCACCAGCCAGCGCACCAGGCCGCGGTGGCGCGGGCGCTCGGCATGCAGCAGCGGCTGCCATGCGGCCAGAAAGCGCTGCAGCGCACCGCGCTGGGGGCTTTCCAGCAGCATCTGCGCGCGCTCCACATTGGCCACGCGCTGGATGGCGAGCGGCACCGGCGGGAACAGAAAGACCTGGTCCAGCCCCNCAGCCCGGCGGCGCGCGCGGCGTCGCTGGCGGCCTGCAGGAAGGCCTGGGCCGCCTCCTGCGTGCGGGCGTCCGCGCGCACCAGCGCCTGATAGGCGAAGGGCGGCATGCCGGCTTCCTGGCGTTCGGCCAGCTGGCGCGCGGCAAAGGCCGGGTAGTCGTGGCGGCGCAGCGCGGCATAGACGGCGTGGTCGGGGTGCCAGGTCTGGATCCACATCTCGGGCGGGCTGCCTTGCGCGGCCACATAGCGCGCATCGCGCCCCGCGCGGCCCGCGGCCTGCATCAGCAGGGCGAACATGCGCTCGGGCGCGCGGAAGTCGCTGCTGAAGAGCGCTCCGTCGGGCTGCACGGCCGCCACCAGGGTGATGCGCCGAAAGTCATGCCCCTTGGCCACCATCTGCGTGCCGACCAGCACGTCCACCTCGCCGCTGTGCACCTGGGCCAGTTGCTCCTCCAGCGCCCCCTTGGCGCGGGTGGTGTCGGCGTCGATGCGTGCCACGCGCGCGGCGCGGCGGTCCGGGGTGATCACGTTGCGCAGCAGGGCGGCCAGTTGTTCCTCCAGCTGCTCGGTGCCGCGGCCCAGGGGCAGGATGTCGGGGTTGCCGCAGGTGGGGCAGGCGCGCGGCACGCGCTGGGCAAAGCCGCAGTGGTGGCAGCGCAGCGTGCGGTCGATCTTGTGAAACACCTGGTGGGCGCTGCAGTGCGGGCAGTCGCTTTTCCAGCCGCAGTCGTGGCAGTGCAGCACGGGTGCAAAGCCGCGGCGGTTGAGCAGCACCAGGCATTGCTCGCCGCGCTGCACGCGCTCGGTGATGGCGGCCAATAGCGGCGGTGAAAACACGGTGCCGCGTGGCTGCTGGCCCATGTCCACCAGGCGCAGGCGGGGTAGGCCGTGTGGGCTTGGGGTGGTGCTCGGCGGATTGGCGATGTGCTTTGGATTTGGCCGGCTGCCCTCACCCCCGCCCTCTCCCAGAGGGAGAGGGAGTAATACCGGCGCACCCGTGCCCTCACCCGAACCCGCCCCGTCGTCCGCTGTCGGGCCTTCGCCAGCACCCGCGCCGATGCGGCTGGGCATGTGCAGGCGCAGGTAGCGGCCGGGGCCGCCCTCGCTGGCCGGGGTGCTGGCGTGCCAGCTCTCCAGCGACGGGGTGGCGCTGCCCAGGATCACCTTGGCGCCTTGCTCGCGCCCGCGCCACAGGGCCAGGTCGCGGGCGGAGTAGCGGGCGCCTTCTTGCTGCTTGTAGCTGGCGTCGTGCTCTTCGTCCACCACGATCAGGGCCAGACCGGGCAGGCTGGCAAACACCGCCATGCGCGTGCCCAGCACGATGCGCGCGGCGCCCGTGTGCGCGGCCAGCCAGCTTTTCAGGCGCTGGGGGTTGGTCATGCCGCTGTGCAGGCTGACCACGGCGGCGTCGCCACACAAAGGCGCAAAGCGCTCTATAAAGCGCGCCTCCAGCTGCGGGGTGAGGTTGATCTCGGGCACCATCACCAGCGCCTGCGCCGCGGGGTGGGCGGCCAGGGCGCGCTGCACGCAGTGCAGATAGACCTCGGTCTTGCCGCTGCCGGTGCTGCCAAACAGCAAGAAAGGGCCGCGTTCAGCATCAATTTGGGCGGTAGCGCTTGTCTGCTCTGCGGAAAGTGCTATGGATGGTGTAGCTGCTTCGGGGCTGTGTGCAGCCGGTGCAGCGGGTGCAGGGCGGCGCAGTCGGCGCGCCAGCTGGTCGGGCGTCAGGTCGCGCAGCTGCGGCGGCAGGGCGGCCAGCGCCACTTCGCCCAGCGCGCGCTGGTAGTAGCGCGCGGTGAAGGCCACCAGCCGGCGCCAGGCGGCATCCAGCGGCGCAATGCCGTCCAGCACGCCCGCAATGGGGCGCGCCGCCATGCCGGGGGGCAGGGGGGCGGGCTGCGCCGGTGCATCCCAGACCACGCCCAGCACCTCGCGCCGGCCCAGCGGCACGCGCACCAGCGTGCCCGGCGGCAGAGGGCGGGCGCTGGCGTAGCTCAGCAGGTCGCCCACGGCGCTGTGCGCGGGCGTGCTGACGGCCACCGGCAGCAGGTGGCTGGCTTGCGGCGGTAGGTCTGCGGCAAAGTCCGTGGGGCGCATGGGTGAGGGGGCAGGCAGGCAGGCGGGCGGGTGAGAGGGTGCGGCGGCGATCATTCCACAGCCTTGTCCCCAAGCAAAAGCCATTTCTGTGGATAACTTTGTTGACAGATACCGGTACCTGCCCCGAAAGGCGCATGGTTGCGCGCTGCGGTGCTAGCGTATTGATGCAATCAATCGAGAAAAAATCCTTATGAATCAATGATCTTTGCTCTTTTGTGCAAAACGGTGTAGTTGCCGTCGGTACCCAGGAAGCACTGTCACAGATACGTCAAACATGTGCACAACTGCGGTGTCAATAGCTTGAGGCATGCCAAAAATGTGGTAAGCGCTGCGCCCGAAGCGGGACTTTTGATGCACAACAGACGGCAAGTGCTTGATTTATCAGGCTATTCAGGAGAAGTTCAGATTATCTGTGGATAACTTTGTTGATATCCCCTGTTGCCCCCGCGTAAAGCCTTGTCGCACCGTGCTTTGCTTAGTCTGCCCACAAAAGCGGCATTGCCACCAGGCTTATATAAATCAATGACTTACGAGTTTTTGGTGATTGCCGCGCGCCATGCGTGGCGGGCGGCAGTCGCATTGGCGCCGCAGTGCGGCAAAGCCAAAAGTGTGCATAAGTCAAGTTGCGGCTTGCAAGGGTTTACCGCTGCCGCAGGCTGCGCGAGTAGCCGTGCACCGCCTCCACCAGCGCCGCCACATGCTCGGGCGGGGTGAACTGGCTGATGCCGTGGCCCAGGTTGAAGATGTGCGTGGGGCCAGTGGTGGTTTTGTCCGTGTGGGGTGTGCCAAAGCCGTCGAGCACCGCGCGCACCTGGGCGGCCACCGCATCGGGCGGCGCAAACAGCACGTTGGGGTCGATATTGCCCTGCAGCGCCTTGCCAGGGCCGCCCACCGGGCCGCCGACGACGGCGCGCGCCTTGCCCAGGTTGGCCGTCCAGTCCAGGCCCAGCACCTCGCAGTCGATGTCCTTCATGTCATCCAGCCAGATGCCGCCGCCCTTGGTGAACACGATGCGCGGCACGTCGGTGCCGTCCACCCCGGTGCGCTTGAGCTGCGCCAGCACGCGGCGGGTGTAGGCCAGGCTGAACTCCTGAAACGCGCCATCGGCCAGCACGCCGCCCCAGCTGTCAAAAATCATCACGGCCTGGGCGCCGGCGTCGATCTGGGCGTTCAGGTACTGCGCCACGGCGTCGGCGTTGACGGCCAGGATGCGGTGCATCAGGTCGGGGCGGCTGTACATCAGCGTTTTGATGAGGCGATAGTCGTCGCTGCCCTTGCCCTCGACCATGTAGCAGGCCAGCGTCCAGGGGCTGCCCGAAAAGCCGATCAGCGGCACGCGGCCATGCAGGGCCTTGCGGATACTGGTGACCGCGTCAAACACGTAGCGCAGCTTGTCCATGTCGGGCACGGCCAGCGCTGCTACGTCGGATTCGTTACGCACCGCCTTGGCAAAGCGCGGGCCTTCGCCCTCGGCAAACGTCAGGCCCAGGCCCATGGCGTCGGGCACGGTGAGGATGTCGCTGAACAAAATGGCGGCGTCGAGCGGGAAGCGCTCGAGCGGCTGCAGCGTGACCTCGGTGGCGTAATCCACATTGGTCGCCAGGCCCATAAAGCTGCCGGCCTTGGCGCGCGTGGCCTTGTATTCAGGCAGATAGCGGCCCGCCTGGCGCATCAGCCACAGGGGCGTGTAGTCGGTGGCCTGGCGACGGCAGGCGCGCAGGAAGGTGTCGTTCTGGAGGGGGGCGAAGGCGGAGGAATTCATGCGGGCGATTGTCGCAGGGCGGCCCCGCGCTACCGGCCCCGCGCCCGGCCCTGCGCCCAGGGCGGGGAGCGCGACAGCGCCGCTCAGGGCTGCAAGCCATCCACCGCCCGGCGGCCCACGGCGGCGTCGTCGGTGAACACGCCGTCCACGCCGGTCTGCAGGTAGGCCTGGATTTCCGCCACGCTGTCGCCGCGCGCGGTGGCGTCGCTGTCCGGCTGGCCTTTGAGCGAGGCGGGCAAAAAGCGGTTCTCTGGGCGGAAGGTCCAGGCCTGCACCTTCAGGCCGGCGGCGTGGGCATCGCGCACCAGGCTGGTGGGCTGGCCCAGGCCCGTGGCCACCCGGCGGGCGTCGCGCACCAGCGGGATGATCAGCTCCTTGTGCGGCGCCACGGCATAGGCGTAGGTGGCGATTTCCTTCAGACCGGCGGGGGTGACCAGGTCTGCGTAGCTGCGGGTGTTGGACGCGCCCTGCGCCACGAAGTCGTAGGGCCGGCCATTGCCGACCAGCTGCGCCAGGCGCACGTTACTGCGCTGGTGGATTGCCTTCAGGTTGCCCACCTCAAAGGACTGCACGATCACTGGCGCGGCTTTGTGGTTCCAGCCGTTTTTTTCCAGCGTGGCCAGCAGCGGCGGCTCCAGCGGCAGCCCGATGGACTGGAAATAGGTGGGGTGCTTGGTCTCGGGCTCGATGCCGATGGTGCGGCCCCGGGCGGCGGACTGTGCCTTGACCAGGTCGATCACCTCTTGCAGCGTGGGCACCTCGAACTGGTCGTTGTAGGCGGTATTGGCCGGGCGAGCGGCCGGTATGCGCTCGCGCGCGCGCAGGGTCTTCAGTTCGGCCAGCGTGAAGTCTTCGGTGAACCAGCCGGTGATGGACTTGCCGTCGATCACCTTGGTGGTCTTGCGGTCGGCAAATTCGGGGCGCTCCATCACGTTGGTGGTGGCTTCGCGCACGGTACCGTCGGCGTTCAGGATGGCGATGGCGTTTTCGTGGCGGGCCACCAGCACGCCGTCCTTGGTGATGACCAGGTCGGGCTCGATCAGGTCAGCGCCGTCGTCGATGGCCTTCTGGTAGGCGGCCAGCGTGTGCTCGGGGCGCAGCGCCGAAGCGCCGCGGTGCGCGATCACCGCGCGCTCGGGCGGCCATGCGGGCACACCGTCACCGCCGCTGGCGGCAAGGCTGAGGGCGGCGCTTGTGGCAAGCACCAGTTTGGCGAGGGCAGAGGTGGCGGTCATCGGAAAGCCTGTGGTCTGTGCAAAAGCGGCGAGCCTGGGGGGCTGCTGTGACATTCGCGTGACCCATGTCTGCCCCATTCCCGCGCAGGCGCGAATCCGGTTGTCTTGGCATCAAGCCCTTGTATGAAAAGCGCCTGCAGCTCCTGATTCAATAGCGCGCCACTGGCCCCCGCCTCCAGCAGCCGCACCAGCAGCGGGTGCATCACCTTGCGGGCGCTGTAGATCAGGTGGAACTGCTCTTGCACCTCGGGCGTGGTGCCCACATGCACCAGGCCGTGCGTCTGCGCCAGGTGCTGGCCCAGGGTTTCGGGCGCGGGCATCACGCCCATGCCGGTGGCGGCAAAGGTGCTGAGCAGGGCGCTGTCTTCAAACTCGCCGGCAATCAGCGGGCGGATGCGCTCGCGCTCCAGCCAGTGGTCGATGCGCGCGCGCATGGCGGCGTGGTCGGTGGGCAGCAGCACCGGCACCACCGCCAGGCTGCGCGGAAACTGGTGGCGCGCGGCCTGTGCCCACAGCGGCGGGGCATACCAGGCAATGGCGCTGGTCCCCAGCAGCTGGCTGGTGCTGCGCAGCGCCGGGTTGGGCGGGGCGGGGCGGTCGGCCAGCACCGCGTGCAGCTTGTGCAGCGCCAGCTCGCCCAGCAGGGGCTGAAACTCGCCCTCGTGGCACAGCAGGCGCAGGTGGGGCTCGTCCAGCACGGGCGTCAGCAGCCGGTGCACGGCCAGCTTGGCAATGCCGTCGGAGATGCCCAGGTTCAGGCGCAGCGTGGGGCCGCTGGCCGCCTCGCGCACGCGCTGGGGCAGTTGCTCGCCCAGGGCGAAGATGTGGTCGGCCTCGTGCAGCGCGGCCACGCCGGCCTCGGTCAGCATCAGGCTGCGGCCTTCGGTGCGCAGCAGGCTCACGCCCAGGGCTTTCTCAAGCTCGCGCACCTGCGCGCTGATGGTCTGCACGGCCATGTCCAGCCGCTCGGCGGCGCGCGCCATGCCGCCCTCTTTGGCAACCACCCAGAAGTAATACAGGTGGCGGTAATTGAAGCTCTGGCTCATGGGATATGGGGGGCTGTGGTGGGCTGGGTGGGGCTTACTTCGTAAAAACCGAAGTCACGCTACCGATAAGGCAGGTTTTTATTTATTGTTTCTGACTCTACATTGCACCACCTCGGGCCGTCGGCCCAGTGGCACAAACCCTGTTGGGAGAAGGAATCATGGAAACCATAGGAACCTGGTGGATGTGGGCGGGCTTCGCCACCTTTGTGGTGGTGGCGATTGCCGTGGATCTTTTGGTGATGGAGCGCCAGGGCGCACACAAGGTCACGATGGGCGAGGCCGCGCGCTGGAGCCTGCTGTGGTTTGGCCTGGCCTTCGTGTTCGTGGCCATCTTGTGGTGGTACCTGGACGGCAGCCAGGGCCGCGAGGTGGCCAACACCGTGTCCATGCAGTTCATCACCGGCTATCTGGTAGAGAAAAGCCTGTCGGTGGACAACATCTTTGTCTTTCTGATGCTGTTCAGCTACTTTGCCGTGCCGCCGCAGTACCAAAAGCGGGCGCTGATCATCGGCATCATTGGCGCCATCGTGCTGCGCACGGTGCTGATTTTGGTGGGCGCCTGGTTGCTGGCCACCTTCCACTGGCTGCTGTATGTGTTTGGCGCGTTTTTGGTGTTTACCGGCATCAAGATGTGGTTTGCCGCCGGCCAAGAGCCCGATATTTCTACCAACCCGGTGCTGGGCTTTCTGAAAAAGCGCATGCGCATCACCGACCGGTTTGACGGCGAAAAGCTCAGCACCATGATCGACGGCGTCAAGCACTACACCCCGCTGTTCGTGGTGCTGGTGCTCATTGGCACCACCGACATCATCTTCGCGGTGGACAGCATCCCGGCCATCTTTGCCATTACCAGCGACCCGTTCATCGTGCTGACGGCCAACATCTTTGCCATTCTGGGCCTGCGCGCGCTGTACTTCTTGCTGGCTGATCTGGCCAACCGCTTCCACCTGCTGGCCTATGGCCTGGCGCTGGTGCTGGTGTTCATTGGAAGCAAGATGCTGCTGATCGACTTCTACAAGATCCCGATCGGCTGGGCGCTGGCGGTCACGGCCACGCTGATTGCCGGCTCCATCGTGCTGTCGCTGCGCGGCTCCAGCGGCGCGGCCCGGTCGTCGCAGGAGGCGTCGGCAAAGCATTGACTGCGCCGCCCGCAGCCCGCAGCCTGCAACCCGGGCGGGTCAACCCCGCCAGGCGGTGCCGCCATCGGTGGGCACCGGGTGGGCGCGGCCCAGGGCCTCCAGGGTTTGCAGCAGCGTGGGCAGTCCCTTCTTCCAGGGGCCGCGGCCCTTGAAGTGCGCTTCGATGGCGGGCAGCAGCAGCGGCGCCGGGCTGGCCGCCAGCACACCCGCCACGGCGCGCACCTGCTCGGGCAGGGTGGTGGGCCAGGGCTGTTGTGGGGGGGTGAATTGCTCTGGTTTTGATAGCGATTTTTCAGTGTCCAAATCAACCTCTGGCGTTTGTTCTTCCTGCGGTAGCAGCTCTTGTTTTGATAGTGAATTTTGCGGGTTTTGAAAGTCGGGCCGCAGCCAGCGCACGCGGCCCTGGGCTTCTTCGGCGGCGCGCTGGGTGTTGAGCTGCACCAGGTGGATCAGGATGTCGTCGGTGGTGGCGTGGGCGGGCAGGCCGTAGGCGGCAAGCACCGCAGCGTCCAGCTCGTCGTGCAGTTCGCGCAGCACGCCCACCAGGCCCTGGGTGTGGATGGTTTTTTCTTTGGCCGTCAGCGGGCGGCCTTCGCGCAGGGCGGCCAGCACGTTGTACAGGCCGGTGAGGGTCACTTCTTGCCCCTTGGCGCGTGGGGCAGGGGCTGGCGCTGGCTCCCTCCCCCGCTGGGGGAGGGCTGGGGTAGGGGCCTGCTCGTCATTGGGCGCGGTGTTGGCGCTGGCCCCCATCCCCGCCTTCCCCCAGAGGGGGAAGGAGTTGTCGAGGCCCAGCACGCGTTTGCGATGCTGGTCGATCTGCTCGGCCAGCTGGGCGATGCGCTCGCGCAGCGGCGGGGTCAGGCCGGTGTCTTCGTCGGGGAAGGGGAAGGTGTCGAAGCAGGTGGATTTGCTGTAGACCGGTCTATCTTCCAACGTGCCACCGGTAGCTAAAGCCCAGCAGACATGCAATTGACTGGAAAGGATGCCCAGAGAGAAAGCGTCGTCGAGGGCAATGGCAACGAGTTTGTGTTCCGGCAAAACGGAGGTTGGCAGGAACTGAAAAACGCGGTGTTTGGTTGTTTCGACAGTGGCTATGTAGCGAGTCAAGTCCTTGAGTGCCGCGCGCAAAGTTTTGCGGGGCTCGGCGAATACCCACCATTGCTCCCGCAGTCGGGCGCGGTTGTTCTGCTCTCGATCAGGCTTGACGCGTTCCAACAGCCATTGGTAGACGGATGGGAACTGCTCGCGCAGTTGCTCAGCAGTTAGGCCAAAAGCGTCGATTACTTTCATGCCGCGTGGCGCATCGGTCAGATCGCGTCCGTTTCTGAAGTCGAAGATGTGCTTTTCGAGCCCCGGCGTTTTGTGCAGTCCAAGCGCCTTTGCCTGCGCTGGCGTGACGAGAAAGCCTTCACCAGCGCGCATCATTCCGTTGACGGAGAGACCTGCGCTTGCCGCGAGTTTCTTAGCGCTCGCCACATTGGCACCCACAGTCAAATCAGCGTGAACCAGACCAAGTTTTTCGGTCAACGTGACTGAGACTTCGCCATGCTCGCCAGGCTGTTCGTCGGTCACCGTGAGCAGGCTTCCTTCGCCGTTACCCTTGGACAGTACGGTCATTGCGATGCGCACGGCAGCACCGTTCGCTCCGTCCACCCACGGGTGGTCAGAAATCGCCATTTCCAGATGCGTGCCTTTGTCCAGCGCCGCCTGCACCACACGCCGGTTGAAAACCATCGTCAGGCTGTTGGTGGTGATCAGCCCCATGCGCCGCGTGTGCCCTGCCGCCACTTGCGCGGCGGCGTGGTGCCACCAGAACATCACAAAGTCGGCGCTTTCCGGAATTTCGGGCCAAGCGCCGCGCAGTGCTTGCACATAGCCGTCGCCCAGCGCATCGCGCATCCGCTTGTTTCCGATAAACGGCGGGTTGCCCACAATGAAATCCGCCTGTGGCCACGTGGCTTGGCGCGCGCCCACGTAGCGCCATTGCGGCACCTGCGCGGCCTCGTCGGGCACCTGCTCGCCGGTGACGGGGTGGGTTTTGAAGGTGCAGCCGTCCCAGCGGCTGAGCAGCTGACCCGCGTCGTCGTAGGCGAGTTCTTGCGCGTCCCAGGCCAGCACGGCGTCGCGGCATTCGATGTTGCCGTAGTTGTGCACCACGGGCTCGGCTACGGCGGCGTTGCCACGGGTGCGGATGTGCCACTGCAGGTAGCCAATCCACAGCACCAGTTCGGCCAGGGCGGCGGCGCGCTCGTTCAGCTCGATGCCGCGCAGTTGCTGCAGGGTGACGGTTTCGCGCCCCAGGTCAAGAGCGTCCTGTGTGTCGCCCAAGTCGTCCAGCTGGTTGAGCACTTCGCCCTCCAGGCGCTTCAAGTGTTCCAGCGTCACATACAAGAAGTTGGCGCTGCCGCAGGCCGGATCCAGCACGCGCGTGGTGCACAGCTTGTGCAAAAACCCGCGTACCTGCTCCCGTGCCTCTTTGCGCAGTGCGCGGACGTTGGCGTTGTGGCGATCCAGCGCGGCAAAGTCGGCCTTGGTTTTGACGGCGGGTGCCGCCGCTTCCAGCGCGGCGGCCTCATGGGCCAGCACCAGCGCGGCGGCCTGGGCGTTGGCCCAGTCGGCGCGCAGGGGCTCGATGACGGTGGGCAGCACCAGCCGCTCTACGTAGGCGCGCGGCGTGTAGTGCGCGCCCAGGGCGTGGCGCTCGGCGGGGTCCAGGGCGCGCTCCAGCAGGGTGCCGAAGATGGCCGGCTCCACCTCGCGCCAGTTGCACTTGGCGGCGGCGATGAGCAGGTCCACTTGCTCGGGTGTCAGCAGCAGGCTGTAGCCGTCATCCAGCGCGCCCTTGAACAGCTTGCCGTTGAAGTGCAGCACCGGCTTGGCCAGCGCGGCGCTAAAACCGCCCCGGTCCATGTCGGCCCACAAGATGCGCAGCATTTGCTGCAGCGTGGCGGGGTCGCCCTTGTGGGTTTGCAGCAGGCCCAGAAACGCGCCTTTGGGCAGCAGCTCTACGTCTTCGGCAAACATGCTGAAGAGGCAGCGGGTGAGGTAAGCTGCTACCACTTCAGGAGCTACTGGCGCTTGCTGTGATTGGGCTGGTGGCTGGTTTGGCTTGGATTCTGCGCCGTTGCCCTCCAGCGACTTGGCGAGGCGCGCCAGCAGCGCCGCCACATCGCGGGTGACCTGGGCGCTGATGCGCGCGGGGTTCAGGCTGTCGGGGTCTTGCCAGATGCGGCGCAGGCGCTCGCGTACGTCGGGCCGGGCCAGGTCGGCCAGCTGCAGCCGGTGGCTGCGCGGGTCGGGGAAGGGGGTGTAGGTGCCGCCGGTTTTGCTGAACTCGGCATACACCTCGATCACGGTGCCCACGTCCACCACCAGCACAAAGGGCGGGCGGCCTTCCGTAGCAGGCAGGGCGCGGGCATAGGCCTCGCCCTGGCTGCGGGCGCGCAGCAGGCCGTCGTCAAAACCCTTGGTGTGGCCGGCGGCCTTGAGCTTTTTGGCCTCTAGGACAAAGTGGCCGCGGCGGTAGCAGTCGATGTACTTGCTGCTGGTGCTGCCATCGCCGTGATGGCGGGTAATGTGGCGCTCGAACATATAGCTTTGATCGGGCGTGGGGTGTGGTGGCTCTACGCCCAGCAACGCGCATAGCTCGTTGACAAAGCTCTGCGCCGTGGACCTCTCGCTGGCGGTGGTGCCGATCCAGCGCTGGATGAAGTCGTGGGCGTGGTCGTCTTTGGCGGTGGGAGCTGGCATGTGGGGGCGCGTCATGGTGCCGATGTGTAACAGCGGCGGCTTACACGGGGGTTAAAGCTGCGATCGCGCCAGGGCTTGGTCAACATCCCACAGGATGTCGTCAATGTCTTCAATGCCCACGCTCAGCCGCACCATGTCGGCGCTGACGCCGGCGCGCGCCAGTTCTTCGTCGCTCAGCTGGCGGTGCGTGGTGGATGCCGGGTGGATCACCAGCGTCTTGGCGTCGCCAATGTTGGCCAGGTGGCTCAAAAACTCGCAGGCGTCGATGAACCGCTCGCCCGCTGCGGCGCCGCCCTTCACCCCGAAGGTCAGGATGCCCGATGCCCCAGGGTTGCCATCCACCGCGCGGAACTGCTTTTGCGCCAGCGCGTAGTAGGGCGAATCGGGCAGGCCCGGGTAGTGGACCCAGGCCACCTGCGGGTGCTGCTGCAGGAACTGCGCCACGGCCAGCGCGTTGCGGCAGTGCTCGCGCATGCGCAGGTGCAGCGTCTCGGCGCCCTGCAGCAGCAGCCAGGCGTTCAGGGGCGAGAGCACGCCGCCAAAGGTGCGGTTGACCTCCATGCGCGCTTTCATGGTGTAGCCAAAGTCGCCAAAGGTCTCGTAGAACTTCACGCCGTGGTAGGCGCGGCTGGGCTCCACCATCTCGGGGAAGTGGCCGTTGACCCAGGGGAATTGGCCACCCTCCACCACCACGCCGCCCATGGTGGTGCCGTGGCCGCCGATGTACTTGGTGGCGCTGTGCACCACGATGTCGGCGCCCAGGGCCAGCGGGTTGCACAGGTAGGGGCTGGCCACGGTGTTGTCGATGACCAGCGGCACGCCGTGGGCGTGGGCCACCTCCGCAATCGCCGCGATGTCCAGCACGTTGACCAGCGGGTTGCCGATGGTCTCGCCGTACACGGCGCGCGTGTTCGGGCGCATGGCGCGGGTGAAGTTCTCGGGGTCGGACGGGTCGACGAAGGTCGTCTCGATGCCCAGGCGGCTGAAGCCCACGCCCAGCTGCCCCACCGTGCCGCCATAGAGCGTGCTGGCGGCCACGATGTGGTCGCCGGCCTTCAGGATGGCCAGCAGCGCCGCCATCTGCGCGGCCATGCCGCTGGCGCAGGCGAGGGCCGCGCGGCCGCCCTCCAGGCTGGCCATGCGCTCCTCGAACACGGCGACCGTGGGGTTGCTGATGCGGCTGTAGACGTTGCCGAAGGTCTGCAGGTTGAACAGGCTGCTGGCGTGTTCGGCGTCGTCGAAGACGAAGCTCGTGGTCTGGTGGATGGGCGTGGCGCGCGCGCCGGTCACGGGGTCGGGCTGGGCGCCGGCGTGGATGGCGCGCGTGCCGAAGCCGAAGGCACGGTCGGCTCCAGAGCCGGGTGGGGTGGATGCGGTCATGGTGTTATAGGTCAAATAGGCCTCTAGCGCTTATCCATCAAGCGCTAGCAGCTATCAATATGGGAGCTTGCGCAGGCGCTTGGACGAGATCACCTGGGTGTTCACGCCCATCCAGCCCAGGCCGCCGAACAGGCGTGCGTGCTCGATCTTCACGCAGCGGTTCTGGATCACGCGCAGGCCCGCGGCCTCGGCCTGCGCGCCGGCGGCCTCGTTGAACACGCCCAGCTGCAGCCACAGGCATTGCGCGCCCACCGCGATGGCTTCAGCCGCCAGCGGCGGGATGTCCTCGCTCTTGCGAAAGCAATCCACCATGTCGATGCGCGCGCCCTGCGCGGCCAGCGCGGCGGAGGCCTCGGTCACGCTGGCGTAGGCGGTCTCGCCCAGGATCTGACCGCCTTCGCGCGCGACCAGTGGGTTCACGGGAATCACGCGGTAGCCGTGCGCCTGCATGTACTTGGCGGCAAAGTGGCTGGGCCGGTGCCAGTGCGGCGACAGGCCCACCACGGCGATGGTGTGGCACTGCGTGAGCACGTCACGCAAAGTGCTGATGGTGTCGGGTGTGCGGAGCATGGCGGCAGTGTATGCACAGCCGTGGGCCCACGGGTATCCGCGCCACCCCTCAGGCGGTCGTGGCGCGGCGCTGGAGCCACCACCCCCACGCCAGTCCCAGCAGCGCCGCCAGGCCCGAGGCCAGCAGCACGCCGCGCTTGGCGGCGTCCAGCAGCGCGGCGCTGTCGAACGCCAGGGTGGCGATGAAGATCGCCATGGTGAAGCCGATGCCCGCCAGCAGCCCGGTCAGCAGCAGCCCGCCCCAGCCCATGCCCGCGGGCAGGGCGCACAGGCGCAGTCGCACGGCCAGCCAGCAGGCCAGCAGCACGCCCAGCGGCTTGCCGGCCACCAGCGCCAGGGCCACCGCGGCCATGAGCAGGCCGGCGCCCGGCGCCGCCGGTTGCGCGCCGCCTGCACTGCCCAGCGCCACGCCGGCATTGGCCAGCGCAAACAGCGGCATCACGCCAAAGGTCACCCACGGGTGCAGGCTGGCCTGCACGCGCTGCACCGGGGGCGCGGGCTCGCGCCCGGCCAGTGCGTGCACCGGCGTCACCAGGCCCAGCACCACGCCGGCCAGCGTGGGGTGGGCGCCCGTCTGCCAGATGCCCCACCACAGCACCGCGCCGGCCGGCACATAGGCCCAGGCGCGGCGCACACCCAGCTGCTGCAGCAGCAGCACGCCCGCCAGGCCCAGCGCGGCGATGCCGAACATCGGCCACTGCAGCCCGCCCGAGTAGAACAGCGCGATGATGAGCACGGCCACCAGGTCGTCGATGATGGCCAGCGTGAGCAGGAACACCCGCAGCACCGGCGGCAGGCCGCGCCCCAGCAGGGCCAGCACGCCCACCGCGAAGGCGATGTCGGTGGCGGTGGGCACGGCCCAGCCGCTGCGCAACGCGGGCGGCACCAGCGCCAGGTACAGCAGCGCCGGCACGGCCACGCCGCCCAGCGCGGCCAGCACGGGCAGCAGCGCATCGCGCGGGCGGGCCAGGGCGCCTTCGTGCAGTTCGCGCCGGATCTCCAGCCCCACCACGAGGAAGAACACCGTCATCAGCGCATCGTTCACCCAGAAATGCAGCGACTGCGTGAGCTGCCAGCCGCCCACGGCGACCGACAGCGGCACATGCCACAGCGCGTGGTAGCTGGCGGCCCAGGGTGAATTGGCCCAGGCCAGCGCGGCGGCGGCCGCGATCAGCAGCACGATGCCGCCTGCGGCATCGGCATGCGACAGGCGCGAGAGCAGGGCGGTGCAGCGGTCGGCCAGGGGAAGCAGGGAGGGCTGGCGCGGCGCAGCGCGCCGCGGGGTAAGGCGGTCGGTCATGGACAGGCGGGGCCGCATGCTGCGGCCCGTGGTGCGCAGGCGGCCCGACCTGCGCTGCAACAATCCTGCCCTGCCGCCCCATGCGGTGGACACCCGCGGGCAGTATAGGAAGCCGCGCCCAGCGTGCCCGCGCAATGCCCCGGCCCTACACTGGCTTTTTTCGCATGCCCAGGAGTTTGCGATGGTCCGTGCCACCTCTGCCGCTTTGCAAGGCGTCTGTTTGGCGCTTGTCCTGGCCGCCAGCGCGGCGCAGGCGCAGCCGGCCGCGCCGGCCCTCTGGGTGAATGCGCTGGGCATGCCCTTCGTGCGCATCGCGCCAGGCAGCTTCCGCATGGGCAGCAGCGAGCCCGTCGACGCGTTGGCCCGTGCCTACCCGACGCTGGAGCGCTGGCGGTTTGAGCAGTTGGCCGACGAGGCGCCCGCCCATACCGTGCGCATCACGCGCGCCTTCTACCTGGGGCAGACGGAGGTCACGGTGGGGCAATTCCGCCGCTTCGTGCAGACCTCCGGCTACGTGCCCGAGTCCGAGGCCGACGGCACGGGCGGCTACGGCTACAACCCGGCCTACGACCCCGCCGCCAGCGCGCGCGGCGACGCATTCGAGGGGCGCGACCCGCGCTATTCCTGGCGCAACCCCGGCTTCGCCCAGGGCGACGACCACCCGGTGGTCAACATCACCTGGCACGACGCGCATGCGCTGGCCGCGTGGCTCAGTGCCACCGAGGGCCACCGCTACCGCCTGCCCACCGAGGCCGAGTGGGAATACGCCTGCCGCGCCGGCACGCGCACGCGCTACCCGCATGGCGACGACCCGGCCGCGCTGGCGCGCCACGCGAACGTGTTCGACGAGGATGCCGCGCCCTACTGGCCGCGCTGGCGGCCCCAGGCGGCGCCGGGGCACGACGGGCATGCGTTCACCGCGCCCGTGGGCCGCTACGCGCCCAACGCCTTCGGCGTGCACGACATGCTGGGCAACGTGTGGGAATGGGTGTCGGACTGGTATGCCGAGGAGGGCTATGCGCACTCCCCGCGGGACGATCCGCAGGGCCCGGCCGCCGGCCAGGTGCGCGTGCGCCGCGGCGGCTCCTGGCACACCTGGCCGCTGTACGCGCGCTGTGGGTTCCGCAACTGGAACACGCCCCAGACGCGCTACACCCTGGTGGGCCTGCGCCTGGTGCGCGAGATCGACCCGCCGCAATCGCCACGGCCACGCGGCGCGCGGCGGTGATCAGAGCGCGGCCACGGCGGCGCGCAGTTCCGACTCGCCCAGGATCTCGGAGAACACCACCGGCGCCTTGCCCGGCGCATGCAGCACATAGACCGGCACGCCGCTGCGGCCGAGCTGCGCCAGCGCGGCGGTGATGGCGGGGTCGCGCCGCGTCCAGTCGGCGCGCAGCAGGGCCACGTTCTTGGCGGCAAAGTCCTGCAGCACCGCAGCGCTGGCCAGCGTGGTGTTCTTGTTGTACTGGCAGGTCACGCACCAGGCGGCCGTGTAGTCCACGAACACCGGGCGGCCCTGGGCCACCAGCTCGTCGGCCAGGCCAGGGCGCCAGGGCTGCCAGGAGGTCACGCCGGCCACGCCGCTGGGGGCCGAGGCTGCGGCCATGGGTGTGCTTTCCAGTTCAATGATCTTTGGGCCCCAAAGCCATACCAGCCAAGCGCAAGCAGCTATTGAAAGAGGAGCGAGAACAGCCCGCGTGGCCCCGCGCAGCGTGAGCGCCCACACGGCCATGCTGAGCGCCACCAGCAGCGCCAGCAGCGCCGCCGCGCCGTTGATGCCGCTTTGCTGGCCCAGCACCCACACCAGCCACACCACGGTGGCGAACATCGGGAACGCCAGCAGGCGGCGCAGCGTGTCCATCCACGCGCCCGGCCGCGGCAGGGCGCGCGCAAACGCGGGCAGCCAGCTGGCCAGCAGGTAGGGCAGGGCCAGGCCCAGGCCCAGCGCCGCGAAGATGGACAGTGCCTGCCCCGCGGGCAGCGTGGCCGTGAGGCCCAGCGATGCGCCCATGAACGGCGCCGTGCACGGCGAGGCCACGGCCACGGCGAGCACGCCGGTCAGGAAGGCATCCAGCACGGGGTGGCGCGCCTGCAGGCCCGCCAGCGACGAGGGCAGCATGCGCCCGAACTCGAACACGCCCGCCAGGTTCAGTCCGATCAGCGTGAACAGCGCGGCGAGCGACGCCACCACCGCTGGCGACTGCAGCTGAAAGCCCCAGCCCACGGCTTCGCCCGCGGAGCGCAGGCCCAGCATCAGCGCGCCCAGCAGCAGGAACGACAGCACCACGCCCGCGGTGTAGGCCAGCCCGCCGATGCGGTGGGCGCGCTGGTTCTGCGCATGGCGCGCAAAGCCCACCACCTTGATCGCCAGCACCGGGAACACGCAGGGCATGAGGTTCAGGATCAGCCCGCCCAGCAGCGCGCCGGCCAGCGCGGCCAGCCAGGTGCCCAGCGGCGCGGGTGTCGCAGCGGCGGGGGCCGTGGGCGCGGCGGCATTGGCGGCGTTGGCTTTCAGCGCGGCCTCCAGCGCGGGCGACATGCCCTTCAGTGCCGCCACGGCGGGCCAGCCGCCCGGCACGGGCAGCTCGGCACGCCAGCCCTGGCCGCCATGGGCCAGCACCACCGGCATCGGCGCGGGCCCGTCGCTGCGCTGGGGCGACAGCGGCAGGCGCGCGGTCCACACCGCGCCGTCCCACTGCTGCGTGGGCGTGGCGGCGGTCTCCACCACGCCCGTGGTCTCGGGGAACACCTCCAGCGTCTGGCCCTGCAGCGCCGGGGGCAGGCCGGCCACGCGCAGCAGCACGGCGTCGCCCTCGACCTGCGCGCTGCTGCCGCCTAGAGCCGGCAGATCGCGCGGGTGGGCCGCGGCGGCGGCATCGAACGCGGCGGCATGCAACGCCGTCGTACCGCGCAAGGGCAATTGCAGCGTGAAGCTGCCCTCCTCGGGGATGCACTCCTGGCGGCACACCAGCCACGAGGCTTTCAGCTGGAAGGTCGCTTCCTTGGCCAGCGGGCCGGGGTTGAATGCTGGGGAGACAGTCATGGGCACGGGCAACAGCACCGTGCCCTCGTAGCCGAAGTTGGCCAGGTTGCCCAGAGGAATCTTCTTGGGCACCGGCCAGGCGACCTCGCCCGCATCGATGCCCGCCGGCAGCTGCCACTCCAGTTGCGTGGGCAGGCCGGAGTCGCCCGGGTTCTTCCAGTAGGTGTGCCACTCGGGCTGGTGCGTGATCGACAGGCCCAGCCACAGCGGCTTGCCCGGGCCCACACCGTCGGGTGCCTGGGCCACCAGCTCGGCGCGCACATGCGGCGTGACGACGCTGCTGCTGCCCGCGGCGGCGGTTGTCTTGAGCTGAATTTGGCCGATGGCGCCCGTGGATACAGCGCAGGCAGCTATGAAAAAAAGAGTGTGCAGGGAGCGCTGCAAGGGGCGAAGGCAGGACATGGCGCAGGGTGGGAGCGGCAGGGACGGGGTTTGGTTCCTTGGGGGCTGGCGTTCAGGCGCCCAAGCCCAGCACCACGCGGCGCGACATCGCGCCCTTTTTCTCGATCTTGGTGACCACCACGGCGCCGATCTCGCCGGTGCGCGCCACATGCGTGCCGCCGCAGGGCTGCAGGTCGATCTGCGCGGCGTCGCCGTCGCAGGCGCCGCCCACGCGCACCGTGCGCACCGTGCTGGTGCCGCGCGGGGGCTGCACGCTCATGCTCTTGACGAGCTGCGGGTTGGCGTCCAGCGCCGCGTCGCTGATCGCGCCGATGGTCACCGCATGGTCCTGCGCCACCAGGCGCGCGATGGCGGCGGTGAGCGCGTCCTTGTCCAGCGCACCGTCCATGTGGAAGTCCAGGCGCGCGTAGTCGGGCGTGATGGAGCAGCCGTTCACCGGCTGCGCGACGATGTGGCACAGCAGGTGCGTGGTGGTGTGAAAGCGCATCAGCCGGTGGCGGCGCTCCCAGTCGATGCGCGCTGTGACCGCGTCGCCCACCGCCAGTCCCAGCGCCTGGCCTGGCGCGGGCAGGTGCACGATGTCCGCGGTGGGCCGCCCCTCGGCGTCCTTGCCCTTGCGCGTGTCGGCGATGGCCAGTGCCGTGCCATCGGGGCGCAGCAACACGCCGGCATCGCCTGCCTGGCCGCCGCCCAGCGGGTAGAACACGGTGCGGTCCAGCACCACGCCACCTTCGGGCGTGAGGGCGGTGACGGTGGCGCTGCATTCGCGCAGGTAGCTGTCGGCGCGGAAAAGGTCGTGGGTCATGGTGGGCAATGGTAGAGCGTCCGCCCAGGAGTGCGTGGACAGGCTCTAACAGGCCGTTGAAAAAGTGCTTTTCGAACGCATCAGGGACG
>NZ_JSYI01000009.1:0-225 GCF_001023515.1 Diaphorobacter sp. J5-51
TCTTGCCTGCCCGCTGCGCAATGCCCAGCTGGGCCTCCAGCTTGCGGTAGAAGCGCCCCTCGATGCGCTGGCCATCCGAGGCCACGGCCGCTTCCTTGAGGCCCAGGTCGATGCCGACACTGGCCGTTGCCTGGCTCGACTGCGCCTGCACCTTGACCACTACGTTCAAGTACCAGCGACCCCGGCTGTCTTCGCTGAAGCTGCCCGCTCGCAATTCGTGGTCGC
>NZ_JSYI01000010.1:0-8458 GCF_001023515.1 Diaphorobacter sp. J5-51
AAATCACAGTATCAATGGGGCTGCTGGAGCTAAATAGATACCCCTTGCGTTTATACAGTCAATGATACCGACGCAGCGGGTGCGCCGTTAATGTGGGGATAACGCGCCATTCCTAGAATGCGGGCTTTTGCCAAGCGGGCCGCATGCACATCCTGATCGTCGAAGACAACGCGCTGGTGGCCAGCGGCATCCAGGCCGGGCTGGAGTTGCACGGCTTCACCAGCGACACCGCGGGCAGCGTGGCGCAGGCGCAGGCCCACATGACCAGCCGCCAGTTCGATGCCTGCGTGCTGGACTTAGGCCTGCCCGATGGCGACGGCATCAGCCTGCTGCGCCAGTGGCGCGCCAAGGGGTTGGCGCTGCCGGTGCTGATCCTTACCGCGCGCAGCACCATCGAGGACAAGGTGGCCGGCTTTCAGACCGGCACCGACGACTACCTGACCAAACCCTTCGACCTGCAGGAGCTGGTGCTGCGCCTGCGCGCCCTGCTGCGCCGCGCGGGCGGGCGCACCAGCGACCTGCTGGCGCTGGGCGACTGCCAGGTCAACATGGCCACCGGCGAAGTCACGCGCAACGGCGTGGCGATAGATATCTCGCGCCGCGAGTGGGCTTTGCTGCAGGCCCTGCTGCAGGCGCATGGGCGCGTGCTGAGCGCGGCGCAGCTGCATGACAGCCTGTACGGCCTGGACCAGGACGTGGGCAGCAACACCGTGAACGTGCATGTGCACCATCTGCGCAAGAAGCTGGGCGCCGATGTGATCGACACCGTGCGCGGCCTGGGCTTTCGGCTGGGCGCGCGCTACTGCGGCGGTGCGGCATGACGGCACGACCGGTGCAAAGCCTGCGGGTTCGGCTGGTGCTGGGCCTGAGCCTGACCATTTGCCTGGTCTGGAGCGGCGTGGCGATCTGGCAGTTCACCAACATGCAGCGCGAGCTGCGCACGCTGCTGGACGACCGCCTCATCGCATCGGCCCGGATGGTGGTGGGCATCGTGCAGCAGTTCCAGCAGGCCGAGCTGGCGGCAGCGCCGCGCGCCAGCAACGATGCGCTGCTGTCGGTCATTGGCCGCGATGGCGTGGCCTGCGAGGTGAGCCTGGTGCGCAGCGAAGTGGACATCCTGCCCATCGCGCGCACCAACAACATCCCGGACATGGCCTCTGCGGGCAACGCGGGCTTTGGCCAGATCACCAAGGGCGGCAAGCAGTGGCGCACCTATGTGCTGGAGGACAAGGGCGTGCGCGTGGCCACCGCCGACCGGCTGGATGTGCGCGACCAATTGGTGCAGACCTTCGTGCGCACGCTGGTGCTGCCCTTCGTGCTGGCGCTTGCCGTCATCCTGCTGCTGACCTGGTGGATGGGCACGCGCAGCCTGCGCCCGCTGCAGCGCCTGCGCGAGGAGCTGGTGCAGCGCCCACCCCACGACCCCACGCCCGTGCAGTCGGGCCGCGACGTCAAGGAACTGGCCCCGCTGGTGGACAGCCTGAACCAGTTGCTGGCGCGCATGGACGCCAGCATGGAACACGAGCGCCGCTGGACCGCCGACGCGGCGCATGAGCTGCGCACGCCGCTCACCGCCATCAAGACCCATGTGCAGGTGGCGCAGCTGACACTTGCCGCGGGCAACAACAACGCCAGCCCCGACAAGGCCGCCAACGCACTGCGCCAAGCGGGCGAAGGCATCGACCACATGCACGCCACGCTGGAGCAACTGCTGCAGCTTGCACGCGTGGAAAGCGCCAGCGCGGGAGAGGCGCGCGCCACCGTGGGCACCGGCATCGCGCAGGCCTTCCGCCTGGCCTGCAGCCAGTCCCTGCAGCGTGCCGAGAACGAGGGCATTCAGTTGCCCTCCCCACCGCTGGACGCGGCAGAAATACCCGCCGACCCGGCAGCCTGGCAGGCAATACAGCTACCGCTGCCCCCCGCGCTGCTGGCCTGCGCCATCACCAACCTGATCGACAACGCGCTGCGCCATCACCAGGGCCCCACCCCTGTGAGTGCCACGCTGCGCTGGCAAGCCGATGCTGCCGGCCCGGGCACGGTGGAAGTCTGTGTGCGCGACGAAGGCCCCGGCCTAACCCCTGCGGAGTGCGAGCAAGCGCTGCGGCGTTTCTGGCGCAAGTCCAGCACCTCGCCCGGCAGCGGCCTGGGCCTGACGATCGTGCGCCGCATCGCAGAAAGCGCCCATGGCACGCTGACGCTGGAACCGGCCGAGCCCGGCCTGCGGGCGCGGCTGTGCCTTCCGGCGCTGGTGGTGACCTCTTCGGCGGCAAAGGACTGACGCCGCCGTGGACCGCGTACTGCACCTGGGCCCACTGGTCCTGCCGTGGATGTTGCTGGTGCTCCTGGGCGCCTGGCAGTTGGGCACGATGGTGCATGAGCGACTGGCCGCACGGCGTGGCCTGACGGGCGGCCCGCATGGCTGGCGGCTGCCCCTGATCGCACTGATCGCGGCGCGGCTGGGCTTCGTGCTGCGCTATGCGGATCTGTATGCCAGCGCGCCGGTGGCTGTGCTCGACATCCGCGACGGCGGGTGGTCGCCCTGGGCGGGCCTGGGCGCCGCGCTGCTCTATGTCGCGCTGCTGTGGCTGCGCCGCAGCCCATGGCGGCAGAGCGCCACGGCAGGGCTGGCCACATTCGCCGGCGTATGGCTGCTGGGTTGGGGCGTGCTGCAGGCTACGGCACCGCGCGAGCAGGCCGCCCTGCCCTCATGGCAAGGCGTGGCGCTGGATGCGCGCACGGTCGCCCTGCCAGAGCTGAAGGGGCAGCCCGTGGTGGTGAACCTGTGGGCCAGTTGGTGCCCACCCTGCCGGCGCGAGATGCCCGTCATGCTGCAGGCGCGCGAGGCGCAGTCGCCCCTATCGCCCCAGTCGCAGGTGCGTTTTCTGTGGGTGAACCAGGGGGAGCCTCCCGAGACAGTCGCCCGGTTTGCTGCGCAGCAGCGCCTGCCGGCCGCCGATGTGCTGCTGGACTCAGCGGGCCAGCTGGGTAGCGCGCTGGGCCACAAAGCCCTGCCCACCACCCTGTTCTATGACCGCCAGGGCCGTCTGGCCGCGGTGCGCGTGGGCGAGCTGTCGGCTGCCACGCTGGCCCAACACCTCGCGCTCATCAGCGGCCACTCCGCCCCTTAGCCACGCGGCCGCTGGCGCAAAGAGGTGCGCCGCCGGCATCACGACATGCCCTGCGGCGCGCCAGCCCCTTTCAGGAACGCATTGATGGGCAGCTGGATATAGGTACGCCCGTCGTCCTGCGCGGGCGGCAGCTTGCCGGCGCGCACATTGACCTGCACCGAAGGCAGGATGAGCGTGGGCATCGCCAGTGTGGCGTCCCGCGCGGTGCGCATCTGCACGAACGCGGCCTCGGTCACGCCCTCGTGCACATGGATGTTGCCGCTGCGTTGCTCTGCCACGGTGCTGACCCAGGCAGGTGCGCGGTTCTCGGGCGGATAGTCGTGGCACATGTGCAGTCGGGTGTGCGCGGGCAGCGCCAGCAGGCGCTGGATGGAGCGGTACAGCGTGGCGGCATCGCCACCCGGAAAGTCCGCGCGGGCCGTACCCACGTCGGGCATGAACAGCGTGTCGCCCACAAACACGTCGTCACCCACGCGGTAGGCCATGTCGGCAGGCGTGTGGCCCGGCACATGCAGCGCCGTCAGCTCCAGCCCGCCGACATGGAAGGTCTCGCCGTCCTCGAACAGGTGGTCGAACTGGCTGCCGTCGGGCAGGAAGCTGCGCTCGAAATGGAACACGCTGCGAAAGAGCTGCTGCACCGCGCGGATGTGCGCGCCGATGGCGACCTTGCCGCCGAGGTGGTGGCGTATGTGCTGCGCGCCCGAGAGATGGTCGGCGTGTGCGTGGGTTTCCAGGATCCACTGGACGTGCCAGCCCTGGCGGCGCACGTATTCAATGATGCGATCCGATGAGGCGCTGGTCAGCGTGCCGGACTTCGGCTCGAAATCCAGCACGGGGTCGATCACTGCCGCTTGGCCGGCGTCAGTGTCTGCGAGCACATAGCTCACGGTGCCCGTCACGGGGTCGAAGAAGGGCTCGATATGCATGGAGGCGTGGGGCATGAAGGTCCTTTCGCAATGAAGACGGAAGTGCCGAAGCAGCACCACCAGCCAACAACAATTTATTTTTTGATATATTATATGAAAACATATTGTTTTGCACCTCCATCATGATTGACGACGCCACGACCCTGGACCTGCCCGCCATGCGCGCCCATGCGGGCGAAGCCGTGACCATGCTCAAGCTGCTGGGCAACGAAGACCGGCTCATGCTGCTGTGCCAGCTGACCGAAGGCGAGCGCACCGTGGGTGAGCTGGAGCAGCTCACCGGCATCGGCCAGCCCACGCTGTCGCAGCAGTTGGGCGTATTGCGCCGCGACGGGCTGGTGCAAACCCGCCGTGAAGGCAAGTTCATTTGGTACCAACTGGCGGACGACCGCGCACTGCAGCTGATGCAGGCCATCCATCGCCTTTTCTGCAAGCAAGGAGCTTGATCCCATGACCATCCTCTGGAATTCGTTCACCCCCTGGTCATCGCTGGCCGGCGGCATGCTGATCGGCCTGGCCGCGGCGCTGCTGATCGTGCTGCTGGGGCGCATCGCCGGCATCAGCGGCATCGTGGGCGCGCTGCTGCAGCGCAGCAGCTGGGCCAGCGTTGCCAACTGGGGCTGGCGTGCGGCCTTCGTGATCGGCATGGTGGCGGCGCCATTGGTCTGGCAGCTCATCGCCCCCCTGCCCCCCATGGAGATGCCCAGCAACCCGCTGGTCATCGTGCTGGCTGGCCTGCTGGTCGGTTTTGGCACCCGGCTGGGATCGGGCTGTACCAGCGGCCATGGCGTGTGCGGGCTGTCGCGCCTGTCGCTGCGCTCCCTGGCCGCCACCCTGACCTTCATCGGTGCCGGCGCCGCCACGGTGTTCGTGGTGCGTCACGTGCTGGCCTGACCCCATCTCAAGGAGAAACACCATGGCTTCTGCCATCGCATCACTGATTGCCGGCCTGGTCTTCGGACTGGGCCTGATCCTGTCGGGCATGGGCAATCCCGCAAAAGTACAGAACTTCCTGGACTTCTTCGGCGCCTGGGACCCTTCGCTCGCCTTCGTCATGGGGGGCGCCATTCTTGTGGGCCTGGTGGCGTTCACCTGGGCCCGCAAGCGCAAGACCTCGCTGCTGGGAGACCCCATGCAGCTGCCCTCCTCCACCGCGGTGGACAGACGCCTGCTGACCGGCGCGGCGCTGTTCGGCATTGGCTGGGGCCTGGCGGGGTTCTGCCCCGGCCCGGCCGTGATGAACCTAGGGACGCTGCGCGGCGAGGTCTGGCTGTTCGTGGCCGCCATGCTGGCGGGGATGCAGCTGCAACACTTCTGGGATCGCCGCACGCGCTCCTGAAAAAATAGCTGGCAGCGCTTGTCATTGGCTGAATTCATTGCAATAACGCGTTGAAAACCAATACCAGCAAGCGCTATAAGCTCCTTAATTCATAGCGACGCACATGGACTCCCTGCTGTTTCTCCTCACCGCCGCACTGCCGTTGCTGTACCTTGTGCGGCACTGGGCGTGGGCACCTTCCGCCACACGCGCCCATACACGGTTGCGGCAGGAATGGTTTAGCGCCATTGCGCAGCACAAGGGCACCGAAGTGCTGGGGGTCCAGACGCTACGCAACTCGCTCATGTCCTGCACCATGACGGCGACCACCGCCACCCTGGCCTTCATGGGCGGGCTCACGCTCACCCAGGGCCACTGGCCGTCGCAGTGGTGGCACCACGGTTTTCCACCGTTGGGCACCGACCAGGGGTTGGCCTTCTGGAACGCGTTCGCCGTGCTGGTGCTGCTGGCACTGGCATTTCTGACCTCGATGCTGGCGGCGCGCAACTACCACCACGCCGGCTTCGTGGCGGGCATGCCGGTGGAGTCCGCGGCGCGCCGGTCATGGCAGTCCCTGGGCGAGCGCAGTCTGATGCGCGCGGGCCTGTACTACAGCCAGTCACTGCGCCTCATGATCTGGGCGGTGCCGCTGGCGCTGTTCTACATCCACAGCCTGCTGGGCGCCGCCGTCGCGGTGGCGCTGTTCCTGTCGATGTGGGGCTGGCTGGACGTGGACCGCTGATGCCCTATTTGCCGCCGCCCAGGCGGTCCATCAAGCCGCCGCGAGAGCTGTCGGGGTTGGCCACCTGGCCGCTGGCGGACTCCACGGCAGTGACAAAGTAGCTCATCGCCTCGACGGCCTTGCTGCGCTCCTCACCGCTGTTGAGCGTCTCATCCACGCTGCGCCCATCGGCGGTGTGAACCCGCACCCAGCTACGCGGCGTATAGGCGATTTGGTCCACCAGCCGCAAGGGCACATCGAACGCCGTGGCGGGGTAGCCCAGCGCAGCGGCCTCGGCGCGCGAACGCGAACGCACGCGCACCGCCTGCCCGCCCCCCAAATGGAAGTCCGCGCCCGTGACCTCCGCCGCCTGATGGGGCAGGCCCACGGTGAGCACCGCCTGCGCCGGCTTCGCCGCGCTCCACGCCGCCGCCAGCACGGGGCACTGGGGCCGGGAGCACGCGGCACTCGCGGGCGCCACCGTCACGGTCTTTTTCCCTTCGGACTCGCCTTGCTGAATCTGCGGCACCAGCGTTTGCTGGCTGGCACAGCCCGCCAACACCAACGCTCCAAACGCACCCGCCCGCCAGAATTTCATGGATTCACTCCCACATAGAAAACCGCATGGTGCCATGCCCGCGGGCGAGATGCGGCAACCCTCGGGATCCTTCATGGGCCCGCTCGCGGAATAAGGCATCCGCGCCGACCGGCTCCGGCGTCGCCATTGCACGCTCTGCGCCAACGCGACGGCACGCGATGCGGCGCGCGGCTTTCACCGAGGCGCGCAGGAGGCGATCCGCCACCACACTGCCGGGCATTACCGCCCCGGCAGGTCCGCTGACGGATTGCACCGCAGCCACCATGGCCGGGCTTACCACCAGTGCCCACCCTGCTAGGTCAGGGCCTGGATCGTTTGCTGGCCAGCGCATCACCTGGCAGGCAACGCACTGAGGCCCGCTACCCCGCTCCGCGCATGGCCGCAAGCCGGCCGGCCAAGGAGTTGCGGGTCACGATGTGGGGGACGTCGCGTCCCTCATGGCTTTGGCGAGCCCATGGTTGCCGCGGGACTCCAGTCCTTGAATCGCGCCCTCGCGGTCTTGCTCGCCGTGGTGCTGGTTCAGCTTGCGCTTTCCTTCCAGTCGCCCGAGACGGATCTCGATGCCCACGATATGCCGCAGTTGCTCATCCAGGTAGTCTGTGGGCGCATCGCCGGGCGTGTCCGAATTTTTGTGTAAACGGGTCGGACTTCAATTGACGGAGATGCGGTCTCCGAACTGAATGGTAAAGCGGGTCAGCGCGGCCTTCCAATCCCGGATGGGCATGGTCCACTTCTGGCTGATGTTGCGCAGCGCCAGGTAGAACAGCTTGGTCAGCGCCTCGTCGCTGGGGAACGAGCCCCGGTTCTTGGTCAGCTTCCTCAGGCTCATGTTCACCGACTCGATGGCATTGGTGGTGTAGATGACCTTGCGGATTTCCGGCGGGTAGTCAAAGAACGGGGTCAAGCGGCTCCAGTTCCTGCGCCAGGACTGGCCGATGGGCAGGTACTCGGCATCCCATCGGGCCTCGAACTCTGCGAGCATCAGTTCGGCCTCCTCGGCGGTGGCGGCCGTGTAGATACGGCGCAGGTCGGCCGCCACTTCCTTGCGGCGCTTCCATGAGACGTAGTTCAGGCTGTGACGCACCATGTGAACGATGCACAGTTGCACCACCGCCTTGGGGAAGACTGCCTCGATGGCGTCAGGGAAGCCCTTGAGCCCATCGACGCAGGCGATGAAGATGTCCTGCACGCCCCGGTTGCGCAACTCGGTGACCACCTGCAGCCAGAACTTGGCGCCCTCGGTCTGGGCCAGCCACAGGCCCAGCACCTCCTTGTCGCCCGTCATGGTGATGCCGATGGCCAGGTACACCGCCTTGACCCGCACCGCGCCCTCGCGCACCTTCACATGGATGCAGTCCAGATAGACGATGGGATAAATCGGCTCCAGCGGTCGGGCCTGCCAGGCCTTGACCTCGTCGGCCACGGCATCTGTCACCGAGGAAATCAGGCTGGGTGAGACCTCGGTGCCGTACATCTCTTCGAGGTGGGCCTGTATCTCGCGCACCGTCATGCCACGGGCGTACAGCGAGATGATTTTGTCGTCGAAGCCGGCCCAGCGGGTCTGGTGCTTGGGGATGAGCTGAGGCTCGAAGCTGCCATGGCGGTCGCGTGGCACTTCGATGGGCAATTCGCCGAACTCGCCCTTGAGGGTCTTCTTGCTCTTGCCGTTGCGGGTGTTGCCAGCGGGGTTGGCCACCGCCTCGTTGCGTTCATGGCCCAGGTGCTTGTATCTTTAAACCAGACCAGCGCGGTAGAGTCTGAACGCCG
>NZ_JSYI01000011.1:0-205 GCF_001023515.1 Diaphorobacter sp. J5-51
TGTACGAATTGCGAGACAGGGCGGAGAAGGTGTGCAAGCACCTTGTCAGCCCTGATCTTCGCGGTTACACTACCTTCACCCCGCAGTGGGTGGGTTTCCAAAGCTTCTTCGGCTAGAGGAAGTTTTGATAACCAAGTTTGTTCCTCGGTTGCGTAATGCACTGAGTTCGAAGCGGTTGCTGGCCGCGCCTTTTGGCACAATCAGA
>NZ_JSYI01000012.1:0-4403 GCF_001023515.1 Diaphorobacter sp. J5-51
TTTTGAACTCAGTGCATTACGCAGCTGAACAACAAACCTGTTTTCCAGAAAAAACGCTTGATGCATTCGCTCTGGAAAACACACCCCTTGCGGGGTGTGAGTTCATTCAACAATCCTCTTGCACAGTGCCAATGCTTTGTCGGCATATGGCCCTGAAAATTGAGGATGTAAGGTGTTTTCACGCTTAAACATGCAAGCAGTGAGGTTCACATGTTGCCGCACGCCGGGGTCAGTCTTATAACGCTGCCGCATAAGCGACAGGTAATCTCCTGAAAAATCTACCGGTGGTGCAAATGCATTTGACTGTCCAGGGGTTGTGTCAATTCGGCTGAAGTTTACTCGACCGTACATATCAACCTCAGGCAGCAAACAACATCTTGCGACGAATGGAATCAAGGCTAGGAAAACCGTTCACTCCATCGCGCTTGAGAATATCAAGCCAGTCCAATGACTTCTCACCATCTGGGATGTCCCCGTGCGGTGTTATCGCCATTGCCTTGATACCACGAGGCCAGGTTTTGACGACGAGGGCCTTTGAAGCCTCTTGACCATGGCCAGCAGGGTGCACCTTGGACGGCCTGTCTTTGTCGGAAAACACTATCAACTGCTCTACGCCAGGTGGCGGAACGAAATTTTCCATCATCACGGCGTTGACCGTTGCCCATGTTGGAATACCTGTCCCTATCCACACCGCCAAGGCGGTCTCAATGCCTTCCGCAACTGCCAAAACACGTCCTGGCTTGCAAAGATGAATTGCTCCTCCCATGATCTTTCGATCGTCAGGATAGCTCATCAATTTTTTCGGTGATTCGACATCCGCCTTCCTGCCATCACTCGTGAGGTATGTTCGGTGGATCGTTACCGGCTTACTGGTCTGGTCATACACCATGGCAACTATCGCGGGATGCTTTCCCGTAATCTTATGGCCATCGTGATACACCAGGGCAGGATGAAACATGAGATTGGGCATCTCATTCAAGGCGAGACCTCGACGTGTCAGATAGCGCCTTGCCGGTTCTGCTTTTTCAGCGTCGATTGGGATTGCTTCTAGCCACACACGATTGAGCGAGCGTCGAAGTGACTCGTTCTCAAGTGCTGTGTCTTTAGTCACCACCGGGCCTACAGGAACCTTGGGAGCATGTCTTCCGATCCGGTTACCCAGATAAGCTTCAACTTCTTCCAGTGCTTCCTTTCCAGACCAACCATTGATCCATCGCAACAGGGAAAATCCATCGCGAAATGTGCCGCAGGTATTACAGACGCCACCGCCGGTTAAGGCGTAGTCTTTGAAAAGCCGAAAGGCATCTTTGCTCTCTGGATGATTAGGACTTGGACATGGTGAATGCCTTTTGCCTGCATCGTTCAGCGCTTTGCTGAGTCGCGGGGCTTTCGCGCCGAGGATGTCTCCCCAGTTGCCAGCGGCCCGCTCCTTCGCATCCTGCCAGCGGTCTTGCCAATGCTGGCGCCACTGCTGATCGTCCATGCGATTTTTAACTAGCATGATTTCTCCTGTAACACCCACAGTGGGCACACCTAAGCACCCGCTGGGCACTTAGGTGTGCCCACGTATGGGCTGAAAAATCCAGCCAGAAACACCCCATCCGGGAGTGTTCCCGGCTGGGGTGGTTTATGAACTCACATACCCGTCTTAGAACGGAGCACGCTCGTCCAAGTTGGGGTCTCCAACATAGCCATAGCCATGATCATCTGCTTGGCTTCGTTCTTGGTTGCGCGTATTGGGATTTGTAGCAGGCCCGAATTGCACGGAATCTACCGCGACCTCGGTCTTACTACGATCAAGGCCAGTTTCCCGGTCTTTCCACTTGCGTGTACGAAGACTTCCCTCTACATACACAAGCGAGCCCTTGTCGAGGTTCTCCCCGACGAGATCAGCCAAGCGACCATTGAAGGCCAAGTCATGCCATTCCGTGTGCTCACGGATCTGGCCGCTTTCCCTGTCCTTCCACTTTTCAGTGGTGGCGATGCTCACGTTGGCTACCTTACCCCCGTTGGGGAAGGTGCGAATCTCAGGCTTGCGGCCCAGGCGACCGATGAGTTGAACTTTGTTCAGATTCATGATTTTTCCTTTATCGAAATGCCCGGCGATCATCAACGATCATCTTTATTGGGCGTGGTGGATTAATTGCAGCCATGGATTTGACATGGCGCGTGATCGCGATCTACGCTGCGCGCCATGAGGTGACCGTTTGGTTCTTGTAATCAGAAGACTGCCACGAGAATGATCCATCGGTATGCTGATGGATCCAGCATCCCTTGTAGGAGGCCGTAATGGAACATTGCATTTAGCATTCCTTCAAATTCGCTCAAGGCGCTTGACCTTTTGCGGAACCATAACCGTCTCTTCAACAACCATAAAATCATTGATGAGCTCGATGAATGCATTGCGCACTTGATCGCAGGCGGCATCAAAGGAACGAACCAGTTCTGCTCGATCCTTCAACCATGCGTGGGACATGTCCAAATAGTCCTCTTTCGACATCCTGTGATCGATTGAGCTGGACTTGGCACGTACCCACTTGAGCGGGCTTTTCAAGTTGACTCTTGGCGCACGACACACACCACAGACAGAGCCTTCAACTGCCTGCTGGAAGTTCAGTTGCCCGCATCGGGTGCAGGTACTTCTATGTCCTGGGCTATAGACCTCTGCCTCATAGAGCACCAAATAGCCACCGCTGCGACCATTGGAACCTATGGTATAGCCACCATACCAACTCTTCTCAAATTCCCGGATTGGAAACCTGATCTCGTCCCAGTAATCACTTGCCAAAATCTCGAATGCCTTTTCGAGGCTTGTTCCGTTGATGCCAAGTCGATTTACCTTAACACAGTTGGCGTAGGATGAATTGCCATTCCACGAGTTCATCGTGTTATAGCGATTGTGACTTGCGAGAAAGTCGGCCAGGGCATCCTTGGATCGTGTGTCGATCCGCTTTTCAAAAAACATAAGAGCTCCATAAAAAACGGAGCCCTCCCCCAAGCGGGGTAAAGACCCCGGTGGGTTGGTGTGGCACTGGCAAGCAGTGCGGTGTATTGCTGTTTTGTCCTAAAACTGGCCAGCTGCCTTCAAGCCATCAGCATTACGCTGACAGGGATGAAATTGGCTTTCTCAAAGACCCTTTGCAGGGCGCTTGAAAAAGCCACCTCCTTGAAGGAGGGGCTTTGGACATGTTGAGGGACACACCCATGTCCAGGGTGCGGGTCACTCGGATTCCGTGCTCAGAACCCAGTTCAGACCGACTTGCTTAGAGGCAAGGTGCTTGCGCACTTTCCTGTAGGCAGCCTGTCCGAGCCACTGTTTCACAAACAGCAGCGTCGCCTGGGATCCGTGACGTATGGCTTCCGCGCCACAGCCGTTGTGGTCGGCTTCGACCAGCAACAGATTGTGCGTTCCATACGGGTTCCGGGACTGCACCACGGCGTAGTCGCCTACGTGCGTGATGAGTCGGCCGGAGCACGTCTTCTCGAATGACCAGAAGCTGATTGTTTGCAGCATCTGATCCTTCTGTGCCGATGGTGTCGGCTGCACACTGCCCGGATATCAGGCAATCCCTTTGTTGCCTTTCGGCGGCAGGGCGTGTGCTTTTATGCAGAGCACCCAAAACCTTTCGGCCTTGGGTTTATTTATTGTTTATTGTAGAACAAAGGCATCCCCGGTAGAACCGGGGGCCTCTTGTTTGGGTTGCTTGAGGAACCCACGACAACCAACGTGGGGCATGGGCTGGTTAGGCTTCCACGAAGCCAACGTGCTTGAACACGTTGGTCTTCACGACAGTACCATCTGGCTGATGCGACTCAACGCTTTCACGCTGAGAAAACGCATACAGTGCCTTGATACCTTCGTTTTGGAGAGCTTTCACCAGGGGCGCCATAAGGTAAGGCGCCCCGCCGATCATCGCGGCCTGCGGACGGACGTTGGTGTCCATATAGTCCGCATCCGTGAAGGACAGGCTGGCGATATGCCATGCCAAATCCTCCAACTCTGCCTTGCTTGGCAGAGTTTCGATGGTCAGCGCCCGAACCAAAGCTTTGCGCTTTGGCTCCGGCAAGTCCACAACACCTGCCGCCAGCTGTTCAGGCGTGGCGCGATGTTGTGTCAGGTTTACTATCATTTACTCCTTCTTTGAATGGGAGCACCGGCCCTTCAGGGCGACATGTGCCCCTAGGGGTTGATGGGTTCCTTGAGCATCCCGTACCTTGCGGCCCAGAATGTCTTGGATTTATGGGGGTGTTAGCCCCCGTTTTTTATGATGATTGAGTAACGCTCGTTATCGAGCGCCTCAGTCATCATGCCCCACCGGGAATAGGTAACCCGATGGGTCTTACTCTTGTGAGCGTGAATGCTGATTCGTCTTGCGACACGGCCAGCGACCGTTTTGAATTCA
>NZ_JSYI01000013.1:0-1802 GCF_001023515.1 Diaphorobacter sp. J5-51
CGTAGCGGCCAACGCGGGCGTCGGCGGGGGATTTTTCAACGGCCTGATAGGGACCCGTGCCCATGGCGTTGCGATGGGCGAAGTTCTCATCGGTGCCCTTGATGTCCTTCGGCTCCACCGATCGGTTCTTCTCGGCCCAGGCCTTGCTCATCATGCGCAGCTCGGTCATCTGGCGCAGCAGCACGGGGTTGGGCGACTTGAGGAAGATGTCGATGGTCTGCGCATCCACCTTCACCACCTTGTCGATGCCTTGCACATACGGCGTGTAGTTCGAGGTCTTGGACATGGCGCGCTGCAGCGAGTACACGGCGTCATCGGCGGTGAAGGCGGAACCATCGTGGAACTTCACGCCCTGGCGCAGCGTGAAACGCACTTGTGTGGGGCTGACCTCTCGCCACGCCGTCGCCAGCATGGGCTCGACCTCGAAGGTACGGCTGTTGTAGTAGACCAGGCTTTCGTACACATACGAATGGATGGCGTTTTGCAGCGCGTTGTTTTGGGAGTGGATATCCCAGGTGGCGATTTCGCCCTGGCTGGCCCATTTGAAGGTCTTGGCATGCGCCGCTGGAACCACAGCCGCCGCGCAGACCGCCGCAAGAGAAAGGATCAAGGCATTGATTCGCATGGGAATCCTCTTTTATAGAAAGGAGCGACTATGGCAGCGTGGCCGTGGCCACTGGCAAAGGGAAATCCCTGAAATGGTGCATCGCAGATGCGCCGCCATTCATCCGCAGTGCTGATGCAAAACCAATGCCCGGACTGCGTATCTACGCTCGGCGGGGCAAGAACCGTACTTCGGGAAAAAAACAACCTCCCGAAGGAGGTTGTTTGAAATCGGGGCGGGCCCACAAGGACCCTTCCCCTCCCCACTCAATGCGCGTTAGAAGCGATGGCGGACACCCACGGTGATGCCGGTACGGCTGCGTGCGCCGCTCGCCGCATCCAGCACGACCGCGCTGCCGCCGCTGATGCTGGTGTGGTCCACGCCGAAATAGGCATCGGTGCGCTTGCTGAAGGCATAGTCCGCCACGGCCACGTAGAAGTTGACGTTGCCGTTGGAAGCACCCGTGGCCGAGCCCGACTGCTTACCGCGGAAGTAGTGCGCGCCCAGGTTGAGCTGAGGCGTCAACTGATAGCCCACGCCCACCTTGAACAGCTGCCGCTTGTTGGCGTCGCCCGGCTGGAAGCCGCCATTGGTCTGGCCGGCCCAGAATTGCCCCAGGATCGCTCCGTCTACGAGGTTACGGAAACCCTGGATCGGGTTGGTCACCGTAGCGTATTTCGCCTTGTTCAGGCCATAGCCCGTGTTGAAGTACCACGGACCCGTGCGGTACGAACCGCCCAGAGTCCAGGCGTCTACGTCGGTGCCGCCTGGCAGCGTCGTGCGCATGTAGCCGCCGCCGACGGCAAACCCGCTCGCGGAGTAGCGCAGGTAGCCGCCAGCCGTCTTCCAGGCGCCACCACCCAGGGTGCCTGCAACGTAGGCAGGCACTTGCGCCGCCGAGGCAGGCAGGCCAGCTTCCAATGCCTTGGTGTCGTTGTTCTCGTCAAACGAATATTGCAGCGAGCCTACGAAGCTGCGGTCCGGCGTTGCGAAGGTGTACTTCAGCATGTTGCTGGTACGCGCGCCCATGGCCATTCCCAACTCAGGCTTGTAGGCTTCCATGTAGGGGGAGTACGGGAACGAAGCGTAGGTGCTGGTCACCACGTCGAACAGGACGTTCCACTGACGTCCGGCAGTCAGGCGGCCATAAGGGCCGAGCTTGTCAGAAATTTTGTGTGTGAGGCATAGCATGTCGACA
>NZ_JSYI01000014.1:0-9018 GCF_001023515.1 Diaphorobacter sp. J5-51
GGGACAAGTCGCTTCATTGCGCTTGACTTCGAAGACGGTTACTCAGGCGTGGCGCTGCGCCTGGTGAACTTTGCCGTGGCGATCGTCGGGCGCGGGCCGGGCATGCTGCCGCTGGTGGCGATTGCCGTGGCCATGTTCCTGGGCGGCATCTCCGGCTCGGGACCGGCCAGCGCGGCCGCCGTGGGCGGGGTGATGATCGCGGCCATGAGCCGCGCGGGCTACCCCGGCAGCTTCTCGGCGAGTGTGGTGGGGGCGGCCGCAGCCACGGACATCCTCATCCCGCCTTCGGTGGCGTTCATCATCTATTCGGTGCTGGTGCCCGGGGCCTCGGTGCCGGCCTTGTTCGCGGCGGGCATGGTGCCGGGCGTGCTGGCGGGCATTGCGCTCATCGTGCCGGCCGTGTGGATGGCGCGCCGCCACCGCATGGGCCACCTGGAAGCCGACATGCCCCGCCCGCCGTTCTGGCGCAGCCTGCGCGAAGCCTCCTGGGGCCTGGCCGCGCCGGTGCTGATCCTGGGCGGCATGCGCGCGGGCTGGTTCACACCCACCGAGGCCGCCGTGGTGGCCGTGTTCTACGGCCTGTTCGTGGGCATGGTGATCCACCGCACCATTCAGGTGCGCGACCTGTTCACCATCCTGCGCGAAGCGGGCGAGCTGTCGGCCGTGATCCTGATCGTGGTGTCGCTGGCGGGCATCTTCGCGTTCTCGCTGTCCACACTGGGCGTGATCGACCCGGTGGCCAACGCCATCGTGAACTCCGGCCTGGGCGAATACGGCGTGCTGGCGCTTTTGATCCTGCTGCTCATCACCGTGGGCATGTTCCTGGACGGCATCTCGATCTTCCTGATCTTCGTGCCGCTCTTGCTGCCCATCATGCAGCACTACCAGTGGGACCCGGTGTGGTTCGGCGTGATCCTCACCCTGAAGGTCGCACTGGGCCAGTTCACGCCGCCGCTGGCCGTGAACCTGATGGTCAGCTGCCGCATCGCAGGCGTGCGCATGGAGTCCACCGTGCGCTGGGTCGGCCCCATGCTGCTGGCCATGTTCCTGGTGATGGTGGCCGTGATCGCCTTCCCGCAGCTGGCCCTGTGGCTGCCTGCCCAGCTGGGCTACTGATTCGTTCGCATTTTTTCCAAGGAGACCTGTCCCATGAAACTTCGCACTTTCCTCACTTCCGCCGTCGCCGCTGCTGCGGCCCTTGCCTTCGGCACACCCGCGCTGGCGCAGAACTATAAGAGCGAATACCGCATGTCGCTGGTACTGGGCACCGCCTTCCCGTGGGGCAAGGGCGGCGAGATCTGGGCACAGAAGGTCAAGGAGAAAACCCAGGGCCGCATCAACATCAAGCTCTACCCGGGCGTGTCGCTGATCCAGGGCGACCAGACACGTGAGTTTTCCGCGCTGCGCCAGGGCGTGATCGACATGGCTGTGGGCTCCACCATCAACTGGTCGCCCCAGGTGAAGGCGCTGAACCTGTTCTCGCTGCCCTTCCTGTTCCCCGACTACGCGGCTGTCGATGCGGTCACACAGGGCGAAGTCGGCAAGAGCATCTTTCAGACGCTGGAAAAGGCCGGCGTGGTGCCACTGGCCTGGGGTGAGAACGGCTACCGCGAGATCAGCAACTCCAAGCACGCCATCAAGAGCCCCGCCGACCTCAAGGGTCTGAAGATCCGCGTGGTGGGCTCGCCCCTGTTCCTCGACACCTTCACCGCGCTGGGCGCCAACCCCACGCAGATGAGCTGGGCCGACGCGCAGCCCGCCATGGCCAGCGGCGCCGTGGACGGCCAGGAGAATCCCATCGCCGTGTACCAGGCCGCCAAGCTGCACACCGTGGCACAGAAGCACGTGACCATGTGGGGCTACATGAACGACCCGCTGATCTTCGTGGTGAACAAGGACGTGTGGAACAGCTGGACGCCCGCCGACCGCGAAGCCGTCAAGCAGGCCGCCATCGAAGCCGGCAAGGAAGAAATTGCCATCGCGCGCAAAGGCATGGTCGAGGCCGACAAGCCCCTGCTCAAGGACATCGCCGCGAATGGCGTGACCGTGACGCAGCTGAGCCCCGCCGAGCGCGACGCCTTCGTGAAGGCCACGCGCCCCGTGTTCGAGAAGTGGAAGGGCCAGATCGGCGCCGACTTGGTAAGCGCAGCCGAGAAGGCGATTGCGGCGCGCAAGCAGTAATGGCGCAGTAATGGGGCGCCTTGCCCCATAGCGCAGGCTCTGCCAGCGCTATCAAATCAAAAGCGGCTAGCGCCCTAACCACGGGCGCTAGCCGCTTTTTTACGCCTCACGCATCAGGGAACGGGATGCTTGACGGCGTTCTTGGCCAGCTTGCGCCGCACGGCAACTTCCAGGTCCACGCCCGCGTAGTCCGCCAGCTGCAGCAGGTACAGCAGCACATCGGCCATCTCGTCGCCCACCCGCTCGTGGGCGGTGGCGTCCTGGGTGAAGGTGCGCGACTGCTCCGGCGTGAGCCACTGGAACAGCTCCTGCAGCTCGGCCGCCTCCACCATCAGCGCCATGGCCAGGTTCTTGGGCGTGTGAAAGGGCTGCCAGTCACGCGCGGCGGCGAAGGCGCGCAGTTCACGCTGCAAGGCGACGATATCCATGCTCAACGCTCCGTGCTTTCATTTTGATAGCTGCTTGCGCTTGCCACATAATCGCTACAGCCCGTTTTGACCATCATTCTTCTGCAACGCCCACATGCGCGCGTAGTGCCCGCCGTGGGCCAGCAGCTGCGCGTGCGTGCCACGCTCGACGATACGGCCGGCCTCCATGACCAGAATTTCGTGCGCGTCCACCACGGTGGACAGGCGGTGGGCGATCACCAGGGTCGTCTTGTTCTGCGCGGCGCTGGCCAGCTCGGCCTGGATGGCACGCTCGTTGGCAGAGTCCAGGGCGCTGGTGGCCTCGTCGAAGATCAGGATGGGCGGGTTCTTCAGCAGCGTGCGCGCGATCGCCACGCGCTGCTTTTCGCCGCCGCTGAGCTTCAGGCCGCGCTCGCCCACCGTCGTCTCGTAGCCCCTGGGCTGGGCGGCGATGAAGCCGTGGATATGCGCGGCGCGCGCGGCCTGCTCGACCTGGGCCTGGCTGGCGCCGGTGCGGCCATAGGCGATGTTGTAGGCCACCGTGTCGTTGAACAGTACCGTGTCCTGCGGCACGATGCCGATGGCCCGGCGCAGCGACTGCTGGGTCACGGCGCGGATGTCCTGGCCAGCGATGGTGATACGGCCTTGCTGGATGTCGTAGAAGCGGTACAGCAGGCGGCTGAGCGTGCTCTTGCCCGCGCCCGAGGGGCCGACCACGGCCACCGTCTTGCCGGCAGGAATCTCGAAGCTCACGCCCCGCAGGATGGGCCGCGCCGGGTCGTAGGCGAAGTGCACGTCCTCGAAGCGCAGCGTGGGCGGCTTCAGCCCCGCCAGGTCGGTGGCGCCGGGCGCATCGGCCACCTCCTGCTCCCTGTCCATCAGCGTGAACATCTTGTCCAGGTCGGTCAGATTCTGCCGGATTTCGCGGTAGATCACGCCCAGGAAGTTCAGCGGGATGTAGATCTGGATCATGAAGGCGTTGACCATGACCAGGTCGCCCAGCGTCATGCGCCCCGCGGCCACGCCCTCGGTGGCGCGCCACAGCATGGCCACCAGCCCCACGGCGATGATGAGCTGCTGCCCGCTGTTGAGCAGCCCCAGGGTGCTGCGGCTCTTGAGCTGGGCCTGCCGCAATTGCTCCAGGCTTTCGTCGTAGCGGCGCGCCTCGAACTGCTCGTTGTTGAAGTACTTGACGGTCTCGTAGTTCAGCAGCGAATCGATGGCCTTGCTGTGCGCGGCCGAGTCGAACTGGTTCGCCTGGCGCCGGAACTGGATGCGCCACTGCGTCACGCCCACGGTGAAGGCGACGTACAGCACCAGCGCGGTGAGCGTGATGACAGCAAACCAGACGTCGAACTGGCGCGCCAGGATGAACAGCACCAGCAGTACCTCGACCAGCGTGGCGGCCAGGTTGAACAGCGCGAACGACACCAGCGACTCGATGCCGCGCACGCCGCGCTCGATGTCGCGCGTCATGCCGCCGGTCTGGCGCTCCAGGTGAAAGCGCAGGGACAGCGCATGCAGGTGCTCGAAGGTCTTGAGCGCGATGGCGCGCGCCGCGCCATGCGTGGCCTTGGCGAACACCAGCTCGCGCAACTCGTTGAACACCGAGTTGGCCAGGCGCAGCGCCCCGTAGGCCAGCAGCAGCCCCATGGGCACCACCAGCAGCGCCGTGGTGCTGCCGGCGGGCAGCGTCATGGCATCGACGAGCCTCTTGAGCAGCAGCGGCACCCCCACGTTGGCCAGCTTGGCGCCGACCATGAAGGCCATGGCCGCGACCACGCGCCATTTGTACTGCCACAGATAGGGCAGTAGGCGCTGCAGGGTGGCCCGGTCGGAACGAACGCGTGGGCTGTCGGAGGCGATGGCTTCGCCGTAGCGGCGCATGATGGACAATCCGTGGAGTCAAGCAAAACCAAAGATTGTGCCCATGTCCCAGGATCGCCCCGCCTCCCACAGCCAGTTGCCCGCCGATAAGGAACTGGTACTCAAGGTGATGCCCATGCCCGCCGACACCAACGGCAATGGCGACATCTTCGGCGGCTGGGTCATGGCGCAGGTGGATCTGGCTGGCTCCGTGCTGCCCGCGCGGTACATCCGCGGCCGCATGGCCACGGTGGCGGTGAACGAATTCATCTTCAAGCAGCCCGTGCGCGTGGGCGACCTGCTGTCGTTCTTTGCCGAAGTCACGCGCATCGGCAACACCTCCATGACCGTGCAGGTGGAGGTCTATGCCGAGCACATCCGCACCCAGGGCAGCTACGTGAAGGTGACCGAGGCGTCGCTGACCTATGTGGCCATCGACGAGAACGGCCGCCCGCGCCCCATTCAGAAGCCGGGCGACGAAAGCGTCGCGCCGTAAAAAAACGGGAGCGCCTCACGGCCTCCCGCTGGCGGCGATGGGTGTGCCGGCGTCAGGCCGCGGCCAGCGCGGCCGAGGATGCGGCAGACGACGAACCCGAGGCCGCGCTCATGCGCGCGCCACCACCCAGGCCCACCTCGATCTCGCCGGAGAGCTGGCCACCCTCTTCGATCACCACCTTGCCGTAGCGGATCTTGCCGCTCACCTTGCCGGTGCTGAAGATCACCAGCTTCTGGCGCACGGTGAGCGTGCCATCGAACTCGCCGTGGATCTCGGCAATGTCGATCTCGGCGGAGCCGCGGAACGCGCCCTGCTCGGTGATCTGGATCACGCGCGAATCCATGGTGGCCTCCACGGTGCCTTCCACGACGAGAGTGTCGCAATCGGTGATCTCCACACCCTTGAGCTTGATGTTGGGGCCCACGGTCAGCTTGCTGCCGCTGCCCTCGGCCGTGGCGCTGGAGGCCGTGGACACAGCGGTTCTGGTTGCGGGAGCGGCGGTTGGGGTGCTTGCGGTGGTGGTGGTGCCGCCCAGCGCTGACGAAGGCTGGCGGGATTGGAAAGTGTCGGGTTCGCGTTTGCCAAAGAAGGGGTTTTGCACGGCCATCGGATCGGATCTCCTAGAAAAGACCCGCAGATGCTAGGAGTTGCCACAGATCAAAACCGCCCCTGTTACGCAAGAACGGTAACCAAACCGTTCGATGGTTGCATGCACTTGCAGGGCTTGCAGCAGCACACAGCGCGTATCCCCCAAACGGCGCGTGCCCGGCGCGGCCCGTCTTCGCACGGATCGCGCTAAGAGACGATGTACGCCGCGGCTCCCGCGGACATCAGCTCGCCCTGCGGGCCGAGGAACTCCATGCGCGTGGTGGCCACGCGCGAGCCCAGGCGCAGCACCTCGGCCCGCAGCTCGAAGTGGCTGCCGATGCCGGGGCGCAGATAGTCGATGCGCAGGTCGATGGTGCCCAGCTTGGCGAAGCGGTGCAGGCGGTCCATGGGCGCCTCGTCCATGTGCTTGGCGCCGATGGCCGCCATCACCGCCAGACCGCCCATGGCATCCAGCCCCGCGCTGATGACGCCGCCGTGCAGCCGGTTGTAGGCAAAGTGCCCCACCAGATCGGGACGCATGTCGATGCGCGCCGCGACGGCCGCGGGCTCCAGGCGCGTGATCTTCAGCCCCAACAAGTGGTTGAAGGGAATCTTCTCCTCAAAGATCTGGCGCAGGCCGGCGATGAACTCGGGCTCGAAGGCCAATGGCAGGCTGGCAGGTTTGCTCATGGAATTTTTGCTCTCTTATCAGGAGCTGTTAGCGCTTACTGGATAAGCGCTAGAGCCATTTTTCATTCAAACGCCCGACCACCCGGTCCAGCAGACACGGTGATCACCCCGGCGCGTAGGGCGAACACGGCATGGATGCCGGCGCCGCCCTGCCCCGCCCCGTTCGGTGGCGGGGCCGATGTCAGCAGGCGCTGAAATCCGGGCGGCGTTTGTCCATGAACGCGGTGAAGGCCTCGCGGGCGGCGGGCTCGCGCAGCATGCGACCAAAGCTCTGGCCCTCCTCAGCCATGCGCTCCAGCACGGCGGCGGTCTGGCTCTTCTTGAGCAGGCGCTTGGTCTCGATCAGGGCCGACAGCGGCTTGGCCGCGAGCTTGCGCGCCTGGGCCTGGGCCACCATGTTGCATTCGGTCGGCGGCACCACACGGTTGACGAAACCGACTTCCAGCGCCGCTTCGGCCATGAAGGGCTCGCCTAGCAGCAGCGCCTCGGCCGCGCGGTGGTAGCCCAGCATCTGCGGCGCGAACAGGCTGGAGGCGGCCTCGGGGCACAGGCCCAGGTTCACGAAGGGCATCGAGAACGCCGCGTTGTCCCCCGCGTACACCAGGTCGCAGTGGAACAGCAGGGTCGTGCCGATGCCCACTGCCGGGCCGCACACCGCAGCCAGCACGGGCTTGGGAAAGGTGGCGATGGCGCGCAGGAAGCGGAACACGGGCGCGTCCTGCGTGGCGGGCGGCTGCTGCAAAAAGTCGCCGATGTCGTTGCCTGCACTGAAGATGGCCACGTCGCCCTGCAGCACGACCACGCGCACCGACGCGTCCTGCGCCGCGGCCTCGAACGCGTCGGCCAGCTGCGCGTACATGGCCGTGGTGATGGAATTTTTCTTCTCCACGCGGTTGAAGGTGATGGTGGTCACGCCCTCTTCGGCGTGGACCAGGATGTCTGCGTTCGTTGTACTCATGGGTGTTGCTCCGGGGTCATTCCTTGTAATAAACGATCTGGTGGCTGGTGGCCAGCATGGCGCCGGCCTCATTCCACAGCTGCACGGTCTGGTCGAAAAAGCCGTTGCGAAACTCCTGCGCGCGCGCCTGGCCCAGCAGGTAGCCCGTGCCGGTCTGCGCCAGCAGGTCCGCGCCCGCATGGAAGTACACGGTGATGGACACGGTGCCCGCGGGCACCTGGCGCGCGCGGCGCAGCCACACGCGAGGGAAGAACACATCGGCCAGCGCCGCCAGCGCGCAGAAGTCCAGCGCCCGCGCGGGCGCGTCGCGCATCCACAGCTGCGACAGGCTGGTGTCGCCGCTGTCGTCCCACTGTTCGGGCAGCGCGCCGGTCACCGGGCGCATCTCGTAGCGCTGCAGCCATTCCGAGCGGAACGCCGGCTGCACGGGTTTGCACTGCGCCGGCGCGGGGACCTGCGGCATGGGCGTGTCGGCGGCGCCCCAGGTCTCGCGCCGCGCGGCCGTGACCACGGTGGCCGTGGTGGTGACCACGGGCGCTCCGTCCGCGCCCGCCTGCAGGATCGACAGCGTCCAGTGCTGGGTGGAGCGGTTGGTGCGCACCGGTGTGGCCTGCAGCGTGAACGGCCCCTCGGCCAGTGCACCCGCGTAGTTCACCGTGAGCGACAGGGGCTCGCCCAGGCGGTCGGGGTGCTGCATCACGGCCTGCAGCAGCGTGGCCGCGGTGATGCCACCAAACGGCCCGACCATGTTCCAGTAAGCCGGCGAGGTGTGGCCGGTGTACTGCCCGGCCCCTTCGGAATGGCTGGACGAGAGCGCCAGCGCCGCGTCCAAGGGATGAATGCTGTGGTGCGTAGTCATGGGTGCGAGTGTGCCGTGAATCGGCTCAGCCTGCGGTGGCGGTGGCACCTGCGGTGCCCTGCGGCTGCGCCTGGGCCAACGCCTCCAGCTGCTGCAAGGCGCGGGGCCACAGCGTGTCGCGGAACTGTTCGCGGAAAAATCCAAAGTGCCCGATGCGCCGCGCCTGCGCCTCGTGCGGCGCGATGCGCTCCACGCTGCACGGCGCGTTCGCATACAGCGCCAACAGGCTTTGCGTGCCGCGCCAGGTCATGAGCTCATCGTCCTGCATGGACCAGGCGTGTACCGGAAAGCGCACCGCCGCGTAGCTGCGCTGGGCGGATTCTCCCTCCGCCCCCACGCTGTAGCGCGGGTGCAGGCACCAGCGGCGCCACTGCAGCATCACGCCGGCGGGCAGGTCGCCCACGGCGCGCAGGCGCCGCCCGGGGAAGTAGCCGCACAGCCGCACCGACAACGGCACCAGCACATGCCAGAACGCGGGCATGGCGCGGCGGATGCGGGGTGCGTTGTCGCGCCAGTAGCCGCTGCCCGCGGCGACGCTCAGCAGGCCGCTCACGCGCGCATGCTCGCGCAGCAGCCCGGGCAGCTGCGCGCCCAGGCTGTGCCCCAGCAGCAGCAGCGGCTGGCCAGGCAGTGCCTGGGCTGCATGGGCGATCACCGCGTCGTAGTCGCGCGCCCAGTCGAACAGGTTGGCCCGCACCTCGCGCATGCCACCACTCAGCGACTCGCCCTGCCCCCGGTAGTCGAAGGTGGTGACCCGCAGGCCCTGCTGCGCCAGCCAGGCGGCGAACGGCCCATAGAAGGCCTGGCGCACGCCCATGGCGCCGCCAATGACGACGGCGGCGCGCGCGGGGCCGGGCCGTGGCGCGTACACGCGCAGCGCCAGCGGCACTGCGCCATCGACCATCAGGGTTTCACTCTGCATGGCTTGTCTTGTATGGATGCCTCCCGGCAATGAGTAGTAACCCGCATCGCT
>NZ_JSYI01000015.1:0-87827 GCF_001023515.1 Diaphorobacter sp. J5-51
CAAGTCGCTTCATTGCGCTTGACTTCGAAGACGGTTACTCAGTCCTCCAGCAGCGAGCGCAGCATCCAGGCCGTTTGCTCGTGCACCGTGAGGCGCTGGGTCAGCAGGTCGGCCGTGGGCTCGTCGCTGGCCTTGTCGGCCAGGGGAAACAGCTCGCGCGCGGTGCGGGCCACGGCCTCATGGCCTTCCACCAGGATGCGGATCATCTCGGTCGCCTTGGGCGGCTGGGCCGGCACGTCGGGCAGGCTGGTGAGCTGGCCGAACTGCGCGTAGGAGCCCGGCGCCACATGGCCCAGCGAGCGGATGCGCTCGGCCACCGGGTCCACGGCGTTCCACAGCTCGGTGTACTGCGCCATGAACATGGTGTGCAGCGTGTTGAACATCGGGCCCGTCACGTTCCAGTGGAAGTTGTGGGTCGTGAGGTACAGCGTGTAGGTGTCGGCCAGCAGGCGCGACAGGCCCTGCGCGATGGCAGCCCGGTCCTTGTCGCTGATGCCGATGTTGATGCGCGGTGCGCCGCTCTTGGTGCTGACGGATTTGCTGCTGGGCTTGGCCATGGTGCGTCCTTTCTGGGTGGTTGGGATGACTCTGCCATGACTGTACCAACTGCCGCGCCGCGCAGCATCGCCCTGCGTCAAGACAAGCGCGTGACGCCGGGCAACTCGCAGGCGTAGACAGCGTTGCGCAGCGCGGCGATGGCCTCGTAGCGCGTGAAGCTGCGCCGCCAGGCCAGCACCACGCGGCGCATGGGCGGCGGGCTGCCGTCGCTCTCCTTGATGGGCAGGTAGCGGATGTGCGTGTCGTCGCTCTTGCGCCGGCGTGCACCCGTGTGCAGCGCATCCCGCGGCACCGACAGGCGTGGCACCAGCGTCACGCCCATGCCGGCAGAGACCATGTGCTTGATGGTCTCCAGCGACGAGCCTTCGAACGTGCGGCGTATGCCCTCGGCGTTGCTGGCGTAGCGCGCGAACTCGGGGCAGACCTCCAGCACATGGTCGCGAAAGCAGTGGCCCACGCCCAGCAGCAGCATGGTCTCGTTCTTCAGTTCCGACGCCGACACGCTCTTGCGCTGGGCCAGCGCATGGCTGGAGGGCACGGCCGCCATGAAGGGCTCGTCGTACAGCGGCGCGATGGCCAGGCCGGTGTCGGGAAAGGGTTCGGCCAGGATGGCGCAGTCGATCTCGCCGGTGCGCAGCATCTCCAGCAGCCGGGCGGTGAAGTTCTCCTGCAGCATCAGCGGCATTTGCGGCGTGCGCGCGATGGCGTGGCGCACCAGCTCGGGCAGCAGGTAGGGGCCGATGGTGTAGATCACGCCCAGCGTGAGGGCGCCGGCCAGCGGGTCTTTGCCGCGCTTGGCGATCTCCTTGATGGCGGCGGCCTGCTCCAGCACGCTTTGCGCCTGGCGCACGATTTCTTCGCCCAGCGGCGTCACGGTCACATCGCCCGCGCTGCGCTCGAACAACTTGACCTCCAGCTCGTCCTCCAGCTTTTTGACGGCCACCGACAGCGTGGGCTGCGACACATAGCAGGCCTCGGCAGCGCGGCCAAAGTGTTTTTCGCGGGCGACCGCAACGATGTATTTGAGTTCTGTAAGAGTCATGGCGAATCCTGCCGGCAAATGTCATGCCATTGTGCTACGGCGTAATGTGTTGGCGCTATGCACTCACGCCTTCAAATAGTCGTTTTTTGCACCGAGCCAACGCTGAATATGCCGCTCGGCCAGGTCCGGGTGACGGTCGAGCATTTGCGGCGCGGTCTCGCGCGCCCAGTCCAGCAGCAGCGTGTCGGTGGCCAGGTCGGCAAAGCGCAAGAGCGCGTCGCCCGACTGGCGCGCGCCCAGAAATTCGCCCGGCCCGCGGATGTCCAGGTCGCGCCGCGCGATCTCGAAGCCGTCGGTAGTCTCGGCCATGGCCCGCAGGCGGCCTTGCGCGGTCTCGCCCAGCCGGCCCGATTCGCCCGTCGAGTACAGCAGCACGCAGGCCGACGCGGCCGCGCCGCGCCCCACGCGCCCGCGCAGCTGGTGCAGCTGGCTCAGGCCAAAGCGCTCGGCATGCTCGATGACCATCAGGCTGGCGTTGGGCACGTCCACGCCCACCTCGATCACGGTGGTGGACACCAGCACGCCCATCTGCCCGCCTTTGAACAAGTCCATCACCGCCTTTTTCTCGGCGGCGGGCATGCGCGAGTGCAGCAGGCCCACCATCACGCCTTGCAATGCCTCGCTCAGCTCGGCATGTGTGGCGGTGGCATTGGACAGGTCCAGCGCCTCGCTCTCCTCAATCAGCGGGCACACCCAGTACACCTGCCGGCCCGCCGCCACCTGCGCGCCGATGCGCTCGACCACCTCATCCTTGCGGCTGTCCGCGATCAGCTTGGTGACGATGGGCGTGCGCCCGGGCGGCAGCTCGTCGATGGTGGACACGTCCAGATCGGCGTAGTAACTCATGGCCAGCGTGCGCGGGATGGGCGTGGCACTCATCATCAGCAGGTGCGGCTCCAGGCCGTGGTGCTCCAGCTTCTTGCGCAGCGCCAGGCGCTGTGCCACGCCGAAGCGGTGCTGCTCGTCGATCACCGCCAGCGCCAGGTTCTTGAAACGCACGTGCTCCTGGATGACGGCGTGCGTGCCCACAACCAGCGCGGCCTCGCCGCTTTCGATGCGCGCGAGCATCTCGGCACGCTCCTTCTTCTTCTGCCCGCCCACCAGCCACGCCACCTGGCGCCCGCGCGCGGCCAGCAGCGGCTGCAGCCAGCCGATGAGCTTGGCGAAGTGCTGCTCGGCCAGGATCTCGGTGGGCGCCATGAGCGCGCACTGCCAGCCCGCGTCCATGCACACCGTGGCGGCCAGCGCGGCCACCACGGTCTTGCCCGAGCCCACATCACCCTGCAGCAAACGGTGCATGGGCACCGGCCGGGCCAGATCGCGCGCGATCTCCTCACCCACGCGGCGCTGCGCGGCCGTCAGGCTGAAGGGCAGCACGCCCAGCAATTGCTCGTGCAGCGGCGTGCCCCCTGCCTGCGTCTGCGGGCGCAGCGCCGGGGCACGCAGGCGGGCGCGCTCGCGCTTGGCGGTGAGCTGCGACAGCTGCTGCGCCAGCAGTTCCTCGGCCTTCAGGCGCTGCCACGCCGGGTGGCTGTGGTCCTGCAGCGTGGCCAGCGCCACATCGGGCGTGGGGTGATGCAAAAACAGAAGCGCCTCGCGCAGGCTCCATGGGCGCTGGAGGCCGTTTTGGTCATCAATCCGCACCCCCGAGGGAACCGCGGGGGGTTCGAGCCCCGGCGGCAGCGTCTCGGGCAATTCCACGCGCGTGAGGGCGCTCGCCACGGCGCGGCGCAGGTACGCCTGAGGCAGCTGCGCCACGGTGGGATAGACGGGTGTCAGCGCCGCGGGCAAGTCCCCTTCGGCCTTGCGGAACGCCGGGTGCAGCATCTGGCGGCCCCAGAAACCGCCCTTGATTTCGCCGCGCACGCGCAGGCGCGCGCCCACGGCCATGGTCTTCTGGTGCGAAGGGTAGAAGCTGAAGAAGCGCAGCTCGCAGCTGCCGGTGCCGTCCTCCACGGTCACCACCAGTTGCCGGCGCGGGCGCATCTGCACCTCGCTGGCGGTCACCGTGGCCTCGATCTGCACCGTGTCTCCATCGCGTGCGCTGCGGATCGGCGTGATGCGTGTCTCGTCCTCGTAGCGCAGGGGCAGGTGCAGGGCCAGGTCAATGTCGCGCACCAGCCCCAGCTTGACGAGGGCCTGCTGTGCGGGGCTGGGGGCGGGCTTCGCGGAGGACGAGGCGGACGTGGAGGAACGTGTGGGTCTGGGCACGGCAAAAAGGCTACCATGCCCGCAGTTACCGCACGTTACCGTCTCGTCGTCTCCCGCCATGCTCAAGCGTATCGAAGTCAAGCATCTCACCCTGGGCATGTACCTGCATGAGTTCTGCGGCTCCTGGATGGAGCACCCCTTCTGGCGCTCGCGCTTTCTGCTGCAGGATCCGCAAGACCTGGCGCGCATCCGCGCCACGGAGATCCACGAGGTCTGGATCGACACATCCAAGGGCCTGGACATCGCGCCCGGCACGGCCAGCGTGTCCCGCGCCGAAGCCGACGCGCAACTGGACAGCGACTTCCAGCAACTGGAGGACCTGCCTGCCCAGCCCGCGCCGGCCCCGGCCGTGACGCCCCAGCCGGCAGGCATGGACCAGGAGCTGCGCCGCGCGGCGGCCATCTGCTCGCAGGCCAAGCAGGCCGTGGTCACAATGTTCGGCCAGGCACGCCTGGGCCGCGCCATCGATACCGCCGTGGCGCAGGAGATGGTCGACGAGATCACCGACTCGGTCACGCGCAACCCCGGTGCGCTCATCAGCCTGGCGCGGCTCAAGACGGCCGACGAGTACACCTATATGCACTCGGTCGCCGTGTCCGCGCTGATGGTGGCGCTGGCCCGGCAGATCGGCATGGACGATGGCGCCACGCGCATGGCCGGGCTGGCCGGGCTGCTGCACGACATCGGCAAGGCGGCCGTGCCGCTGGAAGTGCTCAACAAGCCCGGCAAGCTGACCGACGACGAGTTCACCGTGGTGCGCAGCCACCCCGTGGCCGGCTACGCCCTGCTGCAGGGCACCGACCTGCCCGGGCCCGTGCTGGACGCGTGCCTGCACCACCACGAGAAGATGGACGGCACGGGCTACCCCCACCGCCTCGTGGGCGAGCAGATCAGCACGCTGGCGCGCATGGCCGCCATCTGCGACGTGTACGACGCCATCACGTCGGACCGGCCCTACAAGCGCGGCTGGGACCCCTCGGAGTCGCTGCGCCGCATGGCGGAATGGACCCGCGACCACTTTGACAGCCGGCTGTTCCAGGCCTTCGTCAAGAGCATCGGCATCTACCCCGTGGGCTCGCTGGTGCGCCTCGCCTCGGGCCGCCTGGGTGTGGTGACCGAGCAGTCGCCGGGCAAGCTGATCGCGCCGCGCGTGAGGGTCTTCTACTCCACCCGATCCGATCTGCGCATCCCCCCCGAGGTGGTGGACCTGTCCGAGCCCGACTGCCGCGACAAGATCATCGCGCGCGAGGACCCGGCGCGCTGGCAGTTCCCCGACCTCGCGCAACTCTGGTCCGACCTGCCCGATCCTCGCTGGTAGCGCCCGAGGTGCACCAACGCGCTGCACGGCGGCGGCATCTTTGCGAGAATCGCGGGCTTGTCTTTCTGCCTTGGAACGGGCCCGTCCGGCCCTCAAGCCCCGCATGTCCTCTGCCTCCACCGCACCCCGCACCTTCACCCTGGGCGACTTCGACTTCGAGCTGCCCGAACTGCTCATCGCCCAGCACCCGGCCCCCCAGCGCAGCGGCTCGCGCCTGCTGGACGGGCGCACCGCCCCGCCCACCGACCGCATCTTCCGCGAACTGCCCGACCTGCTGCAACCGGGCGACCTGCTGGTGTTCAACGACACACGCGTGGTCAAGGCCCGCGTGTTCGGCGAGAAAGCCAGCGGCGGCAAGCTGGAGCTGCTGATCGAGCGCGTGCTCACGGGCAACGAGGTCGTGGCCCACATGAAGGTCAGCAAAAAGCCGCTGCCCGGCGCCACGCTCCACCTGGCCGGCGGCGCGGCCGCGGGCGGGTTCGACGCCACGCTGCTCGGCCGCTACCCGGATGCGGACGGCCCGCTGTTTCGCCTGGCCCTGCGCGGCCCTGCGGGCGAGAGCCCCTGGGAGCTCATGGAGCGCCACGGCCACTTGCCGCTGCCGCCCTACATCGAGCGCCAGCAGGCCAGCGGCAACGACCCCCATGCCGGCGAGGACAGCGAGCGCTACCAGACCGTGTTCGCGCGCGCGCCCGGCGCGGTGGCCGCACCCACGGCCGCGCTGCACTTCGACGATGCCGTACTGGCCCGCCTGGCCGAGCGCGGCATCGAGCGCGCCAGCGTCACGCTGCACGTGGGCGCGGGCACCTTCCAGCCCGTGAAGACCGAGAACTTGGCCGAGCACCGCATGCACAGCGAGTGGTACGAGGTGCCGCTGGCCACGCTGGCGGCGCTGGAGCGCTGCCGCCAGCGCGGCGGCCGCGTGGTGGCCGTGGGCACGACCACGGTGCGCACGCTGGAATCCTGGGCCGCGAGCGGCCAGGCCGCGGGCGACACCAGCATCTTCATTACGCCGGGCTTTCCATTCCAGGTGGTCGACCTGCTGCTCACCAACTTCCACCTGCCCAAGAGCACGCTGATGATGCTGGTGAGCGCCTTTGCGGGCTACGAGCACATCATGCAGCTGTACCGCCACGCGGTCGCGCAGCGCTACCGCTTCTTCAGCTACGGCGACTGCATGCTGCTGGAGCGCCCCCGCGCATGAGCGCCGCGCCGGCCGGGCACAGCCCCCGCACCGCCCTGGCCGGCATCGCGCTCACGGTGGGCGCCTGCGCCTCGTTCGCGCTGCTGGACACCGCCACCAAGCTGGTGAGCGCCACCACGCCGCTGCTGCTGGCGCTGTGGCTGCGCTATGTGTTCCAGTCGCTGGTCACCAGCGCCTATGTGCTGCCACGCAGCGGCTGGAGCCCGCCGCGTACGGACCATCCGCGCTATCAACTGTTGCGTGCGGTGCTGTTCACGGCCACCAGCCTGTTCGGCATCTTCAGCATCCGCGCCATGCCGCTGGCGGAGTTCACCGCCATCGTGGCCGCCACGCCGCTGTGCGTGACGCTCGTGGCCGCGTTGTGGCTGCGCCAGCCGGTCAGCCCACTGCGCTGGCTGCTGGTGGCCACAGGGCTGGCCAGCGTGCTGCTGATCCTGCGCCCGGGCGGCCAGTCCTTCAGCGGGGTATTGGTGCTGCCGCTGGGCATGCTGGCCTGCGGCACGGGGTACCAGATCTTGAGCAGCCGCATGGCCGGGCAGGAGGCCCCCACGACCACGCAGTTCTACACCAGCTGGATTGCCGCCGGGCTGATGACGCTGGCGGCGCCCTTCGTGTGGACCGCCATCACCAGCGCCTGGGTATGGCTGGGGCTGGTGGTCATGGGACTGTCGAGCGCGCTGGGCCATCTGTTGCTGCTGCGGGCCTACGCCTGCGCAGCGCCCGCCACGATCGCGCCGTTCCTCTACACCCAGATCGCGTTTGCCATGCTGGCCGGCTGGGCGGTGTACGGCCACATGCCGGACCGCTGGTCGCTGCTGGGCATCTGCCTGATCGCCGCCAGCGGCGCCGCGAGCGCGTGGCTGACGGTGCGCGAGCGGCGCTGATCAGTAACCGTACTGCTGGCGGAACGCCCGCGCCTGGCCGAAGTGGCCGTTGCCGATGAACGGCACGGGCGGGCGCAGCGCCGACAACGGCGAGGGATGGTTGGAGGTAAGCACCAGGTGCCCCCGGTCCTGCGGGATGAAGGCGCGCTTGGACTGCGCATGGCTGCCCCAGAGCATGAACACCACGGGGCGCGGCCCTTCGGCCACCTCGCGGATGACGGCATCGGTCAACTGCTCCCAGCCCTTGCCCGCGTGGCTCGCGGCCTGGCCCTCTTCCACCGTGAGGCAGGTGTTGAGCAGCAGCACACCGTTCTGTGCCCACTTCACCAGGCTGCCGCCCGGGTTGGGAAACGGTGGGAAGGGTACGCCCATGTCGCGCTGCATTTCCTTGAAGATGTTCTGCAGCGAGGGCGGCAGGCGCACGCCCGGCGCTACCGAGAACGCCAGCCCCTCGGCCTGGCCACGGCCGTGGTACGGGTCCTGCCCCAGGATGACCACGCGCGTGTCCTCGGGGGCGGTGAGCTGCAGCGCCCGCAGCGGCTGCGGCGGGAAGATGGCGGCGCCGGCCTCCAGCCGCGCCTGCAGGAAGGCCAGCAACTGCCGGCCGCGCGCGCTGGCAAAGAACGTGTCGACCAGCGGCTGCCAGCCCGGCGCGACAGGCCAGTCGGCAGGGTCGGCACTTTGCAGTTGCGTGGCGGCGGGAGTATTTAGCATCAAATCATGCTCCAAGGCTTATCCATTCTGCGCTACAAGCTATATTTACGATAGCGAATCCATTCCGTCATGCACCCGGTTGCGGCCTGCCGCCTTGGCGCGGTACAGGTTCGCATCCGCGCGCGCCAGCAACTGTTCGGGGGTGTCTTCGGCGCTGGGCACCACACAGGCCACCCCGGCACTCACCGTGACCACGGGCGCCACCGGCGAGCCGCGGTGTTCCATCTGCCGCGCATGCACGGCCCGGCAGAGCGCCTGCGCCTTGGCGCGCGCGCCGTCCAGGTCGCACTCGGGCAACAGGCAGACGAATTCTTCGCCGCCGTAGCGGGCCACGAGGTCGTGCGACCGCCCCAGGCCGCCGCGCAGCGCGGCGGCCACGGCGCGCAGGCAATCGTCGCCCTGCTGGTGGCCATACAGGTCGTTGAACTGCTTGAAATGGTCGATGTCCACCATCACCACGGCCAGGGGCTGGCCGCTGCGCCGGCAGCGCCGCCATTCGGCCTTGAGGGTGCGGTCCAACTGGCGGCGGTTGGCCAGGCCCGTCAGCCCGTCCATGAAGGCCAGCTTGCGCAGCAGTTCATGTTGCGCGCGCTGCTCGGTCACGTCCACGAACGTGGCCATGCAATGGTCTCCAAACGCGAGCCCGCCGATGGTCATCGTATGCAGCCTGCCGTCACGGTCGGTGACGCGGTATTCCCTGTCCGCGATCTCGCCCCCCTGCGCGCCTGCCTGCGCCAGGTCTGCGTTCCACGCGGCGATGACCTGTTCGCGGTAGTGCGGATCGGGATAGGCGCGCGGCCACCACTGCCCCAGCGTGGGCACCTCGGCCTCGGTGTAGCCGAACAGGTCCTGGAAGCGCCGGTTGCGAAAATAGATCACGCCCGCGGCATTGATCATGCACAGCCCGATGGGCATCTCCTGCATCAGATGCGTGAGCAGGCGCTCGGTCTCCTGCTGCTGCAGCGCCTGCTGCTTGGCCAGCGTCACGTCGTGGATATAGCCATGCCACAGCACGGCGCCCGAGGCCGTGCGCGCGGGCCGTGCCTGGCCGCTGACCCAGCGCTCGCGCTCCCCGGGCACGAGCACGCGGTACTCGGTGCGCCACAGCTCCAGGGTCTGCGCGGATGCCAGCAGGCTTTCGCGCAACGCCTGCAGGTCGTCGGGGTGGATGCGCGCGAAGACCTGCTCCGCATCCACGCACAGGGCCTGCGGGGGAAGCCCGTAGATGTCCTGCACCCCGGGGCTGGCGTACGGGAAGTGGCTGCGCCCGTCGGGCTCGCGCTGGTATTGGTACAGCGCGCCGGGCACGTTCTCGGCCAGGCGGTCCAGCGTCTCCTGGTGCTGCCGCTGCGCGGTCACGTCCGTGTGGGTGCCGATGAGCCGGGTGGGTCGGCCGCTGGCGTCGCGCGCGGCCACCTGGCCGCGGTCCTGCACCCATTTGTAGCTGCCGTCCTTGCAGCGCAGGCGGTGCACGTTCTCATACACCGGCGTTTCACCCGCCAGGTGCCGCGCCACGTCGGCCTGCACGCGCGCCAGGTCGTCGGGATGCACGCGGCTTTCCCATTCCTGCAGGCTGTCGCCGATGTCGCCTTCCGCGTAGCCGAGCATGGTCTTCCATACCGGCGAGAAATACACCGTGCCCGAGGCCACGTCCCAGTCCCACACGCCCTGCTGGGTGGCGTGCAGCACCGCCTGCCAGCGGGCCTGCAAGGCGGCTTCCTGGGCAGCCAGCGCCTGCTCGCGGCGCCACAGCTGGCGGCGCCGGCGCTGCATGAAGCCCAGGCCCAGCCCAATGGCAACCCCCGTCAGCAGCCATGCCACACCCAGCGTCCAGGCGCGCGCGCGCCAGGCGGCGAACACCTGGCTCCAGTCCCGCGCGACGGCCGCAACCAACGGCTTGTCCATGTGCAGGTGCGCCGGAAAGATGGTGCGCAGCGCCACCAGCCGCTCGGCCGGGTCCGGCTCCATCGCGCCGACGAAGAGGCTTTCCATCCGCCCGCTGTCCAGGTGCGCCTGAAAGAGCGTGCCGGGCTGCGCCAGCGTGGCGCCCAGCAGCCCCGCCCGTTCGGGCACGCGCAGGAAGCGCACGCCGTCGCCGTGCACCAGGGTGCTCTCCACGTCGGGGGCGTAGCGCACGGAATCCAGCAAGGTCTTGAACTCCTCGGGGTCCAGCGTCGCCGCGACCACGCCGCCGGGCAGCCCATCTTCCGCCACCACCGGGCGCGACAACGTGATGGCCCAGATACCCAACACCGTGCGCATGGGCGCACTGACGATCAGCGAGGGCTGCTCGCGGCTTGCCAGTCGCCGCGCCGACTGGAAGTAATCGCGGTAGGCAAAGTTCTCCCCGAGCAGTTCGGCGCGGCTGGAGGCGACCACCGTACCCTCGGCATCCAGCACGGTCAGCGTGCGCACGCCGGTCATGGCGTCGCTGAAGGCCCGCAGCCGCTCGTTGAATGGCAAGGCGCCTTCAGGGCGCGCGCGCCACTGCGCCAGGTTCGCGACAATATCCCCCAGCGCCTGGTTCACGGCATGCAGTTGGCGCTCCAGGTTCTCATGGACGATATGCACCTGGTGCGCGACCTGCTGGCGCTCGCGTTCCTCGGTGTCGCGCCGCTCCAGGATCAGCACGACCGCGATCAGCGCCCCCAGCGCCAGCCACAGGCCCGCCAGCAACCACCACTCCCTGCGAAAACGCTCGGCCTGCGTATCCGGTCTCTCGCGCAAGGCAACTCCTCCATGCGGGCACGATAAGAATGGCCGGGTAACCGCCTCAGGCAAGGCTCATCGACGCGGCCCGATGACTTTCATGGGCGCAGTATGCCGCCACCGCCCCAACCCCGGGGGACGCCCGGCCTGCGGCCGTCAGGCGAACAGCTGGGCCAGCGCCCGCCCCGGGTCGGGCGCGCGCATGAAGGCCTCGCCCACCAGGAACGCATTCACGCCGGCATCGCGCAGCGTGTGCACATCCACCGGCGCAAGGATGCCGGACTCGGCCACCAGCAGGCGGTCGGCAGGCACTTCCTTCTTCAGGTCCAGCGTGGTCTGCAGGCTGACCTCGAAGGTGCGCAGGTTGCGGTTGTTGATGCCCACGAGCGGCGTCTGCAGGCGCAGCGCGCGCTCCAGCTCGGCACCGTCGTGCACCTCCACCAGCACGGCCATGTCCAGGCTGCGGGCGATCTGCTCCATCTCGACCATCAGGCCATCCTCGAGGCAGGCGGCGATCAGCAGCACGCAGTCGGCTCCAAAAGCGCGCGACTCGTAGATCTGGTACGGATCGACCATGAAATCCTTGCGCAGCACCGGCAGCGGGCAGCTGGCGCGTGCCTGCTTCAGGTAATCGGGCTGGCCCTGGAAGAACTGGCGGTCGGTCAGCACCGACAGGCAGGCCGCGCTGACCTTGCCGTCGCCCTCGGCGTAGCTTTGCGCGATGTCGGCCGGGATGAAATCCTCGCGGATCACGCCCTTGCTGGGGCTGGCCTTCTTGATTTCGGCGATCACGCCGGCCTGGCCCTGGTCGATCTTGGCGCGCAGCGCGCCCACGAAGTCGCGCGTGAGCACGCGGCTCTCGGCGTCGCGGCGCATGTCGGTGAAGGACACGCGCTTTTGCGCGGCGGCCACTTCCTCGACCTTCACGTCGCAGATTTTCTTCAGGATGTCGGACATGCTTGCTTCCTTGCTCCCCGCAGGGAGCGTCAATGGTGACGGCGCGCACTGGCGCCAGCGCCCGTCCCGCTCATTCGCGCGGAGGTACCGGGCCCTTGTGGCCTTGCGTGGGCGGTGCCGGGCCGCGCACCACCTTCATGATGATGCGGTGCATCACGATGCCCACGACGATGAACAGCAGCGACACGCCCAGCACGATCCACGTCGCGGGGTCGTTCCAGATGGGAGCGTCCAGCAGGCTCATCGCCGTGCGCTCAGGCCGCGAGCTTCTGGGTGTAGGCGACCAGCTGCTGCAGCTTGGCCAGGGCCGCGCCGCTGGCCAGGGCCTGCTGGGCGCGGCGCAGGCCGTCTTCCAGCGAGTCGGCCACGTTGGCAGCATACAAGGCGGCACCGGCATTCAGGCAGACGATGTCGCGCGCCGGGCCTTCGTCGCCCTGCAGCACGCCCATCAGCATGGCCTTGGATTCGGTCGGGTTCTCCACGCGCAGCGCCCGCGTGCCCGCCATGCGCAGGCCGAAGTCCTCGGGGTGGATCTCGTACTCGCGCACCGCGCCGTCTTTCAATTCACCCACCAGCGTGCCCGCGCCCAGGCTGATTTCGTCCAGCCCGTCACGGCCGTAGACCACCAGCGCGTGCTCGGCGCCCAGGCGTTGCAGCGCACGCACCTGGATGCCCACCAGGTCTTCGTGGAACACGCCCATGAGGATGTTGGGCGCACCTGCCGGGTTGGTCAGCGGCCCCAGGATGTTGAAGATGGTGCGCACGCCCAGCTCCTTGCGCACCGGCGCCACGTTCTTCATGGCGGGGTGGTGGTTGGGCGCGAACATGAAGCCGATGCCCACGTCGCCAATGCACTGCGCGATCTGCGCAGGCTGCAGGTTGATGTGCACGCCCAGCGCCTCCATGGCGTCGGCGCTGCCGCTCTTGCTGCTGACGCTGCGCCCGCCATGCTTGCTGACCTTGGCGCCCGCGGCGGCGATCACGAAGGTGGCGCAGGTGGAGATATTGAAGGTGTTGGCGCCGTCGCCGCCCGTGCCCACGATGTCCACGAGGTGCTTGGTGTCGTGCACCTGCACCTTGTGGGAAAACTCGCGCATCACCTGCGCGGCGGCGGTGATCTCGCCGATGGTTTCCTTCTTCACGCGCAGGCCGGTGGTGATGGCCGCGGTCATGACGGGCGAGAGTTCGCCGCTCATGATCATGCGCATGAGGTGCAGCATCTCGTCGTGGAAGATCTCGCGGTGCTCGATGGTGCGCTGCAGCGCTTCCTGGGGGGTGATGGGGGTCATGGAAGTACCTCTATTTTTGATAGCTGCTTGCGCTTGCTGTATATGCATTTCAAGCATTTTTCGCAGTGAATTCGTTGACAGGCAAGCGCTGGCAGCTATTATTTTTGATCCAGGAAGTTCTTGAGCATCGCGTGGCCGTGCTCGGTGAGGATGCTCTCGGGGTGGAACTGCACGCCCTCGATGGCCAGCTCGCGGTGGCGGATTCCCATGATCTCGCCGTCGTCCGTCCAGGCCGTCACCTCCAGCACTTCAGGGCAGCTCGCGCGCTCGATGGACAGCGAGTGGTAGCGGTTCACCGTGAACTGCTTGGGCAGGCCGGCGAACACGCCCGTCTGCGTGGTGGTGATGACGCTGGTCTTGCCATGCATGAGTTGCTGCGCCCGGATGATCTTGCCGCCGAAGGCCGCGCCAATGCTCTGGTGGCCCAGACACACGCCCAAGATGGGGAGCTTGCCCGCGAAGTGCTGGATCGCCGCCACCGAGATACCCGCCTCGGCCGGCGAGCAGGGCCCGGGCGAGATCACCAGCCGGTCGGGCGCACGCGCGGCAATGCCCTCCAGCGTGATCTCGTCGTTGCGAAACACCTCGACTTCGGCGCCCAGCTCGCCGAAGTACTGCACGATGTTGTAGGTGAAGCTGTCGTAGTTGTCGACCATCAGCACGCGCGTCATGGCGTCACCTCCTGGCCCTTGCGGCCCTCTGCGCACAGGCGCGCGAATTCACGGTGTTCGTAGGCGATGTAGGCCTCCATCATGCTGCGGTAGATGGCCTCGATCACGTCGGGCTCGCCGCCCTCGGCCGCCGCACGCGCGCGCACGCGCTGCACGATGGCCTCGATGCGCGCTTCGTCGCGCACCTGGTCTTCCCGCGGCTTGTTGATGGCAGCCTGGGTCATGTAGCCGCCGCGCTCCACGAGCAGCGGCACCAGGATGTCGTCCAGCGCGTCGATGCGCGCGCGCACCTCGGCCATGCTGGCGCAGGGCTGGGTCTTGTCGATTGCACGGGTGGTCATTCCAGCCCCTCCTCCACCAATTCGGCCGCACGCAGCAGGGCGCGCGCCTTGTGTTCCGTTTCCTTCCATTCGAGCTCGGGCACCGAGTCGGCCACCACGCCGGCCGCCGCCTGCACGTAGAGCGTGCCGTCCTTGACGATGCCGGTGCGGATGGCGATGGCCACATCCATGTCGCCCGCATAGCTCAGGTAGCCGCAGGCGCCTCCGTAAAGGCCCCGCTTGCTGGGCTCCAACTGGTCGATCAGTTCCATGGCGTGCACCTTGGGCGCGCCGGTGAGCGTGCCGGCCGGGAAGGTGGCCTTGAGCACGTCCATGCTGGTCATGCCGTCGTTGAGGATGCCCTCCACGTTGCTCACGATGTGCATCACGTGGCTGTAGCGCTCGACCGCGAAGGCCTCGGTCACCTTCACGGTGCCGGTCTTGGCGATGCGGCCGATGTCGTTGCGCGCCAGGTCGATCAGCATCACGTGCTCGGCGCGTTCCTTGGGGTCGTTCACCAGCTCCACTTCGGTGGCCTTGTCGGCCTCTGGCGTGGCGCCGCGCGGGCGCGTGCCGGCCAGCGGGCGGATGGTGACCTTCTGCCCCTCGGGCGTGCTCTCCTGGCGCACCAGGATCTCGGGGCTGGAGCCCACCACCTGGAAATCGCCGAAGTTGTAGTAGTACATGTACGGCGACGGGTTCAGCGAGCGCAGCGCGCGGTACAGCGACAGCGGCGATTCGGTGTAGCGCTTGTGGATGCGCTGGCCCACCTGCACCTGCATGAAGTCGCCCGCGGCGATGAGCTCCTTGGCGCGCTCCACGGCTGCCAAGTAGTCGGCCTTGGCAAAGCTGCGCTGTGCGGTGTGGCTCTCGGTGGGCCGCACCACGGGCGCGCTCACGGAATACTTGAGCTGGTCCTTCAGCTCCCGCAGGCGCTTCTTGCCCTTGGCATAGGCCTCGGGCTGGGCCGGGTCGGCGTAGACGATGAGATACAGCTTGCCCGAGAGGTTGTCGATGACCGCCAGTTCCTCACACTGCAGCAGCAGGATGTCGGGGCAGCCCAGCGTGTCGGGCGGGCAGGTGGCCTCTAGCTTCTTCTCGATGTAGCGCACCGCGTCGTAGCCGAAGTAGCCCGCCAGCCCGCCACAAAAGCGTGGCAGCCCCGGGCGCAGCGCCACCTTGAAGCGCTCTTGGTAGGCGGCAATGAAGTCCAGCGGGTTGCCCGGGTGCGTCTCCACCACTTGGCCGTCGGTCACCACCTCGGTGCGCGCCGCATCGCCGAAGCCGCTGGACCGCAGCAAGGTGCGCGCAGGCAGGCCGATGAAGCTGTAGCGCCCGAAGCGCTCGCCGCCGACGACCGACTCCAGCAGGAAGCTGTGCTTGCCGTCGCCTTTGCCATGGGCCAGCTTGAGGTACAGGGAGAGAGGGGTTTCCAAGTCCGCAAAGGCTTCCGCCATCAGCGGGATGCGGTTGTAGCCTTCGCTGGCCAGGCTTTTGAATTCCAGTTCAGTGATCACAAGAAGATTCCCAGCTCGTGCGGCGCGGTCGCTGGCTGCGCCAGTGCGCCGCAGGATCATTCAGAGGAGTCGGCCCCGTGCAGGACAGCACGTGTGGGGCCACGGGCGCACGCTGGGGAGGCGCCCAGGTGCAGTCAGGGGTTCAACGACGCAGGCTTGCGCCAGGGCCAGGCTCCCCGGTCGCTGCAACCTGTGATGAACGTGTGGTGAATGAACATGGACCCGCAGTGTAGCAAAGCACTTTGTCACCTGCGCGGTGGATGCTGCAGCGCATCCACGCGAAAACCCTATTGCCGACCGCCCCTCGATGGCGCAACATTTAGAAACGAACGAGCGTTCTTTTTTGGAGTTGCGCAATGCCCTTCACCCGTCGTCGCACCCTGCAGTGGGGTGCTCTGGCCCTTCCCCTGTGCCTGGCGCTTCCGGCTCCCGCATCGACGGAGCCGACGACCGCAGCCGGCGTCAAGTTCGAGCCCACCCTCGACCTGGGCGGCAGCAAGCTGCAACTCAATGGCGCCGGTGTGCGCTACAAGGCCGTGTTCAAGGTGTATGCCGCAGGCCTGTACCTGGAGAAGAAGGCGTCCACGCCTGCCGAGGTCTACGCGCTGCGCGGCCCCAAGCGCATCAGCGTGACCATGCTGCGCGACATCGACTCCACCGAACTCGGCAAGCTGTTTTCGCGCGGTATGGAAGACAACATGGACAAGGCCGCCTTTTCCAAGCTCATCCCGGGCGTGCTGCGCATGAGCCAGATCTTTTCGGAGCACAAGAAGCTCATGGCGGGCGAACAGTTCGTCGTGGACTGGCTGCCCGGCACGGGCACGCAGGTGACGGTGAAGGGCGTCCCGCAGGGCGAACCGTTCAAGGAGCCCGAATTCTTCAACGCATTGCTGGGTATCTGGCTCGGCAGCCAGCCGGCCGACTGGAAGCTCAAGGACGCCCTGCTGGGCAAGGAATAAAGCCCATCGACCCACGCAGTGACGATGCGCAGAGAAAGCATGCCATTGCCCCTTTGATGGCGTTTTCAGCCATCTCCCCTTGGCGATACACTTTATTGCAATTGCGCAGCAAGGGGCCTCTATGCATCTCAGCAACCTCAAGGTCGGCACGCGCCTGGCCTTGTCCTTCGGCTTGGTTCTGCTCATCACCGTGGTCATCGCGGCGGTAGGCATATGGCGTTTGAGGTGGTCACCGCCATTCGCCGCGTGACCGACATCATGGGAGAGATCAGCGCCGCCAGCAGCGAACAAAGCGCGGGCGTGGCCCAGGTGGGCGAGGCCATCACCCAGATGGACCAGGCCACGCAGCAGAACGCCGCGCTGGTCGAGGAGATGGCCGCCGCCGCCAGCAGCCTCAGCGGCCAGGCCCGCGAGCTCGTCGAGGCCGTCGCCGTGTTCAAGCTGGCGCAGAAGGCCTCCGCCCTGCCGCGCATGGCGCCCGTGCATGCCACGGCTGCGCCGGCTCCCGTACCCGCCACCTCCGCGACACCCGCCGCCCCTGCCCGGCCCGCCACGCCGCCGGCGCCCGCCCGGGCGCCTGCGGCCGCCTTGGCACGTCCGGCAGCAGCGCGCCCTCAACCCGCGCAGGCGGCCCGCACGGCTGCCGATAACGACGAATGGGAGAGCTTCTGAGGACCCGGGCGCCCCGCGCGGCGCCTATGGCGCGCATGCGGCCGGAGGAATTCAGCTAGGGCCTGTTCACACTATTTTTGCCAGATGCGTTGCGATCAAAAAGGGCCAGGCGCAAGGCGCCAAACGAAGCTGGGGTGCTACCCCAGCGAGGCTTGGCAACGCCGCGAATGGCCCTTTTTGATCGCAACCCGGAGGGAACGGAGTGAAAACCGCGCCATTCGTCGTTGCCCTCCTAGCCAAGGCCCCGGCCTTGGCGTCGTCACGCGCCTAGATTGGCGCGGTTTTCACGCCATTCGCACTGGCAAAAATAGTGTGAACAGGCCCTAGCGATCAGCTCGGTGAGCGCATCCACGTAGCCGTCCGCGTCCACGCCGCGCACGGGCTGGCCGTGGTTGTAGCCGTACGTCACCAGCACCACGGGGCAGCCCGCCGCACGCGCGGCCTGGGCATCGTTGCTGGAGTCGCCGATCATCAGCGTGCGCGCCGGCGAGGTTCCCACCGCCTCGCAGGCCTTGAGCAGTGGCAGCGGGTCGGGCTTCTTGCGCGCGAACGCATCGCCGCCGAACACGTGGGTGAAGAAGCCGTCCAGCCCTTTGGCGCGCAGCAGAGGCCGGGCGAAGTCGGTGGGCTTGTTGGTCAGGCACACCAGCGGCCGACCGGTGCGGTGCAGCGCCGCAAGCCCTTCGGCCACGCCGGCGTACAGCGCCGCATACTGGCCGTTGATGGCCAGGTAATGGTGCTGGTAGCGCTCCCACGCCTGGGGATACAAGGCCTCGGCCTTTGCTTCCAATTGCATAGCTGTCAGCGCTTGCTGGTCGGGCGCTAGAACGTGTTTTAACACTGAACGCAGGAGATGCTCCGACCCCTTGCCGACCATGCGCTCGATCGCCCCCGGCGCGATGGCGGGCAGCTGCAGGTCGCGCAGCATGCGATTGAGCGCCTCGGCAAAATCGCCCAACGTATCCACCATGGTGCCGTCGAGGTCCACGATCGCGGCGTCGGTGCGCGCGAGCAGCGCGGCGAGGTCTTGTTGCACCCGTTCCATCCCTTGTCCTTGTCAGTCATGCATTGAGCGCGGGCAGTGTATGCGCTGTCCGACCCGTCCGACACACCACGGCGCCGCATGCGGACAGACGCCTTCCGGGTGGCGCCCTACGCTGGACAGCCATTGTTGGAACCGTCAAAACCATCGCCCTTCAGGAGGTCATCCCATGGCATTGCATCGATTCACCGCCCTGCTTCCCGCCGCATTGTTGCTGTGCGCCGGCGCGGCGCAGGCTGCCAACGAAGTGCGCAGCCAGTACAGCAGCGACCGTGCCGCCTGCGCGTCCGTGCCCGCGGAAAGCCGCGCCGCCTGCGTACGCGAGGCAGGGGCGGCCGCCCAGGCCGCGCGCACGGGCCAGCTGTCCAGCAGCGACACCAGCATCTATGAGCGCAACGCGCTGGCCCGCTGCGAGGCCTTCAAGACTCCACAGGACCGGTCCGATTGCGAGGCGCGCGTGCGCAGCAGCGCCACGGTGTCGGGCTCGGTGGAAGGCGGTGGCGTGCTGCGCGAAGCCACCACGCCGGTGCAATAGGCTTTTTCAGCGGATTGCGATCAAGCCGCGCGGCGGCGCCTCACGCCAGTTCGGCGCGCATGGCGTCGATCACCGCCTTGTAGTCGCTCTTGCCGAAGATGGCGCTGCCTGCAACGAACGTGTCCGCGCCCGCATCCGCCACCCGGCGGATGTTGTCGGCCTTGATGCCACCGTCCACCTCCAGGCGGATGTCCTTGCCCGAGGCCTCGATGCGCTTGCGGGCCGCTTCGATCTTGCGCAGCGTGCTCTCGATGAAGCTCTGTCCGCCAAAGCCGGGGTTCACGCTCATCAACAGGATCAGGTCGATGTCCTCGATCACCCAGTCCAGCACGTCAAGCGGCATGGCGGGGTTGAAGGTCAGGCCCGCCTTGCAGCCCTGCGCGCGGATATTCTGAATGCTGCGGTGCACGTGCGCCGAGGCATCGGGGTGGAAGCTGATGAGGTCCGCCCCCGCCTTGGCAAACGCCGTGGCCAGTTCGTCCACGGGCTGCACCATCAAGTGCACGTCGATCGGGACGGCGTGCCCTGCGGGCGTCACGGCATGGGGCTTGAGGGCTTGGCACACCATGGGGCCGAAGGTGAGGTTGGGCACATAGTGGTTGTCCATCACGTCAAAGTGGATCCAGTCGGCGCCGGCGGCGATGACGTTGCGCACTTCCTCACCCAGGCGGGCAAAGTCGGCGGACAGGATAGAAGGGGCGATGCGGTAGGTGCGGCTCATGGCCGCGATTGTCGCAGTTGACGCCGCCGCGGCGCGACGGTCGCATGCCGGGCACAGCCGGAGCGGGGCCTTGTGCGGCACGGGACTCACCATCGCCGCTACCATTGCACGATGCCGAAATACCAGTTCCAGGTGGAGGTGCAACCGCAGTACCTTCCCGACCAGTCCGCGCCCGACGAAGGCGTATACAGCTTTGCCTACACCATCACGATCACCAACACGGGCGACGTGACCGCGCAGCTGATTTCACGCCACTGGATCATCTCCGATGCCAATGGCCACACCGAGCAGGTCAAGGGCCTGGGCGTGGTGGGCCAACAACCGCTGCTCAAGCCCGGCGAGGCATTTCAGTACACCAGCGGCTGCCGCCTGCGCACCGCCAGCGGCAGCATGCACGGCAGCTATTTCTGCGTGGCCGAGGATGGTGAGCCGTTCACCTGTCCGATCGAGCTGTTCGTGCTGGAGGCCTTCTCGCCCGGCCAACCGGGCCAGCCCATGGCGGCAAGGGTGCTGCATTGAGCCGCAGCGGCCCTGACCTGGCGCAGCTGCTCGCCGGGATCGACCCGACCGCACCGCTGGCACAGCGGCACCTGCAACTCATCGCCGTGCTGGATTGGGTGCGCGGCGACGGCCAGTCCACGGAGGGCGCCGCAGGCCGCGTGGCTCTGCTGGTCGACGCGGCGGAACGCTCGCCCGACATCCAGGTGCGGCTGCAGGCCTGGTGGGCAGCGCTCACGCAGCAGGTGGACATCACCACGCTGCTGGCGGACTTCGGCTTTGCCCAGCGCACCTCCATGGCCAGCGAGCTGGCCGAGCGCGTGCGCTACAAACTGCTGCCCTCCAGCCCCGAAACGCTGGATGCGTCGGAGTTGTTCATGCTGGCGCTGCCTGGCGATTTCGACGCGCGCTGGCTGGCGTCGCTGGACGAAACCCTGCTGGGCCGCCTGCTGGCCGTGCTGGTGCCCGCCTGCGAGCAGGGCGGCGCCAGCCATTGGCAGCGCGCGCTGCTGGACGCCATCACCTACTGCGCCGGGCAGATCCTGTCCACCGGCTTTGCGCCCGAGCTGCGTCTGCGCATGAGCGAGGAGGCGCGCGAGGCCCAGCCCTTTCATGCGCTGATCCGCGACGTGGAGAGCCTGCGCGTGGAGGTGGAGCACCCGCTGCGCACCGGCGACCGCCTACAGGAAGCCGTGCAGCGCCTGCGCGAGCGCCTGGACGCCTGCCGCGCCGCCACCAACACGGTGTATGCGCACTTCGAGGACAACGGCATCTCCGTGGGCCTGGTGTTTCGCCTGCGCCAGCTGCGCGAGCGCATCCTGCGCGTGCGCGAGCTGCTGGAATGCCTGCTGTCGCCCCGCCCCGCCGTGGCGGCGGCCAAGTTCCTTGCGCGCCTGGTGACCGTGGGGCGCGAGCGGCGCAGCCTGCGTGCGCTGGTGGCGTCCAACTCGTCCATGCTGGCGGCCAAGGTCGCCGAGCGCAGCGCCGAGACGGGCGAGCACTACATCACCCGCACGGCGGGCGAATACCTGGCCATGGTGCGCAAGGCGGCGGGTGGCGGGCTGGTGATGGCCTTCACCACGCTGGCCAAGTTCGGGCTGTACGCGCTGGCGCTGTCCGCGTTCTGGGGCGGCTTCATGGCGGGCGTGAACTACGCCGTCAGCTTCGTGCTGATCCAGCTGCTGCACTTCACGGTGGCCACCAAGCAGCCCGCCATGACGGCACCCGCCATGGCCGCCAAGCTCAAGGACCTGGACGAGGCGCAGGGGCTGGAATCCTTCGTGGACGAGGTCGCGCATCTCGTGCGCTCGCAGGTGGCCGCCGTGCTGGGCAACGTGCTGTTGGTGTTCCCCGGGGCGCTGGCCCTGGCGCTGCTCATCGCGCAGATGCTCGGGCAGCCGGCCATCGGCACGGCCCAGGCGGAACACGTGCTGCAGTCGCTGCACCTGCTGGGCCCCTCGCTGCTGTTCGCGGCCTTCACCGGCGTGCTGCTGTTCGCGTCCAGCATTTTCGCGGGCTGGGTGGAGAACTGGTTCGTATTGCGCCGGCTGGACTCGGCCATCCAGTACAACCCGCGCATCACGCACATGCTGGGTGCTGCACGCGCCGCCCGCTGGGCGCGCTTCCTGCGGGGCAACATCTCGGGCTTTGCGGCCAACATTTCGCTCGGCTTCATGCTGGGGCTGACGCCGGCCTTTGCCGCGTTCTTCGGGCTGGGCCTGGATGTGCGCCACGTTACGCTGTCCACCGGGCAGATCGGCGTGGCCAGCGCCACATTGGGCATGGACGTGCTGCACCAGCCGGCTTTCTGGTGGGCCGTGGCCATGGTGCCCTTCAACGGTGCGCTCAACGTCCTCGTCAGCTTCTACCTGGCGTTCCGCCTGGCATTGCGTGCGCACAACGTGGGCAGCGTGGACCGCGCGCGCATCTACCGCGCGCTGCTGGCGCGCTGGCGCAGCGCGCCGCTGGGCTTTTTCCTGCCCCCGCGCCGCACCGTCTGATAAGGTGCGCCCACCACAGGCTGCGCGCCGTCCTACAGAAGCAACGCGACCGCTGCAGATACATTCAGTTAATAGCCTGGGAACGTAGTCACGTTCCACGCAGCCGCAGCGCGCACCCTTGGGGCAGGCTGCGCCCGGGCATCCAGCGGGCCTGCCCGCACGAGACAGAGGATCTACAACAATGAATGAGCTGATGAGCTTTTGGGCGCAGTGGCTGCGCCCATCGGCGGGGTTGCCCACGGTGCAGTGGTCGCTGCTGCTGGCCGTGGCCTCCATCACGGGCTATCTGGTGCAACGCTACAGCGGCCTGCCCAAGGTCGTGGGTTACACGCTCGTGGGCACCATCGTGGGCCTGCTGGGCTTTGGCGGCGCCGTGTGGCCGCTGCAGGGCATTGGCCTGTTCCTGGTGGAGCTGGGCGTGGCCGTGGTGCTGTTCGAGGCGGGCGGTCGCATTCCGCTGCGCTGGTTCCGCCATAACCCCATGGTGCTGGTGCAGAGCATCGCGGAGTCCGCCTTCACCTATTTCGCGGTGTACTGGACGATGCTGTGGTTCGACGTACCCGAGCGCGCCGCCGGCCCGCTGGCCCTGGTCGCGATGGCGGCATCACCGGCGGTTCTGACGCGCGTGGTGTCCGACACGCGCGCCGCCGGCCCCGTGACCGACCGTGCCGTGGTGCTCGCAACGCTGTCGTCCCTGTATGCGCTGGCGCTGGGCAGCGCGCAGGCCGAGCTCATCAACCGCCCCGGCGTGGGCTTGGTGGGCACGCTGTATCCCGCGCTGGTGGTGCTGGGCGTTTCTGTGGCCGTGGGTGCGCTGCTGTCACTCATCCTGCGCCTGGCGTTGCGCGTGATGAGCCCGACGAGCGAGAACACCTCCATGCTGCTGATGGCCCTGATCGCCGCCAGCACCGCCGTCACCGCGCACATGGGCGGCTCGGCCCCGCTGGCCGCGCTGCTGGGCGGCATGCTGCTCAAGCAGCTGCACCCGCGCCCCTGGGCCTGGCCGCGGCAGATGGGCACCGCCTCTTCGCTGCTGACGATGCTGATGTTTGTGCTCGTCTCCACCGTCGCCGCGCAGGCCGACTGGAGCGGCCCGGTGGTCGGCGCCGTGCTGGCGCTGATCTTCGTGCGCCTGCTGGCCAAGGCGCTGGGCGTGGGCGTGGGCAACGTGGGCAGTGGCGCCAGCTGGCGCCAGGCCCTGTGGCTGAGCTGCGCCATGGCGCCGATGTCGGCCATCGCATTGCTGGTGGCCTCGCAGTTCGTGGTGGCCTCGGCCTCCACGGGCCACCTGATCGCGCGCATCGCCCTGCCGGCCATCCTGGTGATGGAAGTGCTGGGCGCAGTGATCGCCACCGTGGCCATCTACCGCGCGGGCGAAAGCTCCAAGCCCTGGGCGCCCCTGAGCAGCCGCGGCAGCAACACCGGAGACACCCAACGTGAGTCTTGAAGCCTTCCACCATTCCGAGCCCCTGACGCTGGGCGTCGAGCTGGAACTGCAGCTCGTGAGCACCAACGACTACGACCTCGCGCCCTACGCCGAAGACATGCTGCGCCTCATGAAGAAGGTGCCGCTGCCCGGCAGCGTGGTGCCCGAGATGACCAACAGCATGATCGAGATCTCCACCGGCGTGTGCCACAGCAGCTCCGAGGTGCTGGGCCAACTCACGCAGATCCGCGACGCGCTGGTCAAGAGCGCGGACAAGCTCAACATCGCCGTGGTCGGCGGCGGCACGCACCCCTTCCAGCAATGGCACGAGCGGCGCATCTACGACAAGCCGCGCTTTCAGGAGCTGTCGCAGCTGTACGGCTACCTGTCCAAGCAGTTCACCATCTTCGGGCAGCACGTGCACATCGGCTGCCCCGACGCCGACTCCGCCCTGCTCATGCTGCACCGCATGAGCCGCTACATCCCGCACTTCATCGCGCTGTCGGCCTCCAGCCCGTACGTGCAGGCGCAGGACACGCAGTTCGACTCCGCGCGCCTCAACTCGGTGTTCGCGTTCCCGCTGTCGGGCCGCGCGCCCTGCGTACTCACCTGGAGCGAGTTCGAGCAGTACTTCAACAAAATGACGCGCACCGGCGTGGTCAAGAGCATGAAGGACTTTTACTGGGACATCCGCCCCAAGCCCGAGTACGGCACCATCGAGATCCGCGTGTTCGACACGCCGCTCACCATCGAGCGCGCCGCGGCGCTGGCCGGCTACGTGCAGTCGCTGGCCGCGTGGTTCCTGGCCGAGCAGCCCTTCACCCCCACCGAGGACGACTACCTCGTCTACACCTACAACCGCTTCCAGGCCTGCCGCTTCGGACTGGACGCGGTGTACGTGGACCCTGCCAGCGGCGACCACATGCCGCTGCGCGACCACATCCTGCAGACGCTGGACCACGTGGCGCGCTACGCCGGCACGCATGGCGCATCGGGCGCGCTGCACATGCTGCGCGGTGAGACCGCGCTGGGCCAGAACGACGCCCGCTGGCTGCGCGAGCGCCAGCGCGAAGAGCAGTTGCTGGCCGAGGTCAGCCGCCAGGCCGCGCTGCGCTTTCGCGGGCACGACATCTGAACGCGGCAGCCGCCCATGGGTGAGTTCGACCTGATTGCGCGCTACTTCACGCGCCCGGTGCGCCGTGCGACGCTGGGCGTGGGCGACGACTGCGCGCTGCTGTCGGTCACGCCCGGCATGCAGCTGGCCGTGTCCAGCGACATGCTGGTCGAGGGCCGCCATTTCTTTGCCGACGTGGACCCCGCACACCTGGGCCACAAGGCGCTGGCGGTGAACCTGTCGGACCTGGCCGCCTGCGGCGCCAGGCCGCTGGCCTTCACGCTGGCGCTGGCGTTGCCGCGCGTGGATGCGCCCTGGCTGCAGGCGTTTGCGGACGGCCTGCTGCGGCTGGCCGACGCGCACCAGTGCGAGCTGGTCGGTGGCGACACCACGCAGGGGCCGCTGAACCTCTGCGTCACCGTGTTTGGCGAAGTGCCCACGGGCCAGGCCCTGCTGCGCAGCGGTGCGCGGGTGGGCGACGACATCTACGTGAGCGGCACGCCCGGCGAGGCGCGCCTGGCGCTGGATGCGCTGCGCGGCCGCCTGGCGCTGCCGCCCACCGCCCTGCAGCAGCTGCGCCCACGGCTGGAGCAGCCCACACCGCGCGTGGCGTTGGGACTGGCGCTGCGCGGCGTGGCCAGCAGCGCCATCGACGTGAGCGATGGCCTGCTGGGCGACCTGGGTCACATCCTGAAGGCCTCGGGCGTGGGCGCCTGCGTGGACGCCACCGTCGCTACCAATTTACTAGCTGCTAGCGCCCAGCAGGCGGGCGCTACAGCCGGTTTTGGCGCACAAACGCTGATGCAATGCGCGCTGGCCGGCGGCGACGACTACGAACTGGTCTTCACCGCCCCTCCCGCACAGCAGGCCGCCGTGCAGGCCGCCGCGCAGGCCAGCGGTACGCGCGCCACGCGCATCGGCCGCGTCGAGCCCGCGCCCGGCCTGCGTGTGGTGGACGGCCAGGGGCAGCCCGTGGCGCAACACTTCGCCTCGTTCGACCACTTCGCCTGACCGCTCCCGCTACCGGGCCGGCGCCGCTGGTAGCATCGGCCGGCCCTTGCATCCTTGCCGCCCATGCCCGATACGCCGCCCCCCACCCCGCTGCCGCCCCACGCCCTGCGCCGCTTTCTGTTCGTGCACCCCGCGCACTGCATCGCGCTGGGCTTTGGCAGCGGACTGTCGCGTGTGGCACCGGGCACGGTGGGCACGCTGTGGGGGTGGCTGGCGTTCCTGGTGCTGCAACTGTGGCTCACGCCGCGCGGCATGGGGCTGCTGATCGCGCTGTCGCTGCTGCTGGGCTGGTGGGCCTGCACCGTCACCGCACGCCACATGCGCGTGGCAGACCCCGGCCACATCGTGTGGGATGAGATCGTCGCGATCTGGATCGTGCTGTGGCTGGCCATGCCCATGGGCTTCTGGGGCCAGCTCGCCGCCTTTGCGCTGTTCCGTTATTTCGATGCCGCCAAACCCGGCCCCGTGGCCTGGGCCGACCGGTTGTTCAAGGGCTTCGGCTGGCGCGGCGGCCTGGGGATCATGCTGGACGACCTGGTGGCCGGGTTCTGCACGCTGCTGGTGATCGCGCTGTGGCGCCACTGGTTCGGGTGAATGCCATGGAACTATCAAAAAAAGAGCTGCCAGCGCTTGATGGACAAGCGCTGGAGGCCGATTTGATTCATATCTCCACGGACCTGCTCGCACGCGGCTGGATGCTGGCCACGGCCGAGAGCTGCACCGGCGGCCTGATCGCCGCGGCCTGCACCGACCTGTCGGGGTCGAGCCAATGGTTCGAGCGCGGCTTCGTCAGCTATTCCAACGCCGCCAAGACCGCGCTGCTGGGCGTGCCCGCCGATCTCATCACGGCCCACGGCGCCGTGAGCGAGCCCGTGGCCCGCGCCATGGCCGAGGGCGCCGTGCGCCACAGCGCCGCGCAGGTCAGCGTGGCCGTGACGGGCGTGGCCGGCCCCACGGGCGGCAGCCCGGACAAGCCGGTGGGCACGGTGTGGTTCGGCTGGTGCGTGGCGGGCGCCACCCATTCGGAACTGCGGCGCTTTGGCGGAGACCGCGCCGCCGTGCGCGCCGCCACGGTGCGCCACGCACTGGGACGGCTGGCGCAGTTGCTGGCCCAGGCGCCCGCCCCTTCGCGCTCCTGACGGTCCCACTGGGCCTGGCGGCGCCGTAGCACCTGGGCAGGCCCAGAGCGCAATACCGGGCCACCGGCTGCGTGCCGCCCACTCAATGCCGGCGAATCGAACCGGGCCGCGTCAGACCGGGCCGCGTCAGACCGGGCCGCGTCAGACCGATCCGCGCCAGGCCGAGCCGCGCCAGGCCAGCTACACCAGGCAAGGCCGCGCCAGGGCAGCCACACCTGGCCACAGCCGCGTCAAGCCGCGCCGCAGCACTTCTTGTACTTCTTGCCGCTGCCGCAAGGACAGGGGTCGTTGCGGCCGGGCTGCTCGCCCTTGACGATGGTTTCCTGGCGCGGACCCAGGCTGCGCCAGAGCTGGCGCAGGTCGTACACGCCCCAGATGGCCTCGCCAAAGACCTCCAGGCGCTCCTGGCTGGTACTGGGCGGGCCGTCTTCGGCGTACATGCAGATCTCGGGCTTGCCGGTGTCGTCCTCAGTGAGGGCGACGATGGATTCGAGCGCGCCGTCCAGCCACTGGGCGGCTTCCTTGTCGCGCGGGGTGGCCCAGTCCTCGGGCCAGTTCTCCACGGCGAACATGAAGCCCAGCGCCCAGACCTGGCCGAAGGAAGGAATCTCCTGCCCCGCCATCTCGGCGCGCTCCTCCTCGGGCAGGCTGGCGATGGCGCCGCGCATGTCGATCACCTCGGGCTGGAAGGCGTTGTCGGCGTCCAGCGATTCGGCCTGCTCGTCCAGTTGCGCCTGCACCTCGGCGCGGCGCAGCTCCCACAAGGCAAGGAAGCGCTCCTGCTGCGCCAGGTCCTTGAACGTGGGCACCAGCGGCAGGGGCTCTCCTTCGGCCACGTCCAGCTCCAGGCCGTCGCCCAGCAGCATGGGCAGCCATTCCGCCGCGGGCACTGGGCGGCGCGTGCAGACCAGCGCCGTCAGGAAGCCGTCGCAGAACTCCCACTGCGGCACATCTTCCTCACGCGTGCGCAGGTCGTCCAGCAGGCTGTCGAGTTCGTCCAGTTCGTCCGGCCCCAGGGCGGGGGCGGCGGCGGATGCGGGGGTGTCGGAGGTGGCGTTCATGCGGAATCGGGCGGGGCTTGGACCCGCGGGCTAAGGAGGGGGAGGAACAGGGCCCCAGGAGGCCTGAGGCGCGCAGTGTAACGCCGCAGGTTGCGCACTAGCTATTGTATTAATAGCTGCTTGCGCTTATTACACAAGCGCTAGAGCTTGATTTGGCTTAAAAACAGAAACGCCCCATGCCAGGGCAATGGGGCGCAGCGGTCGGTAACAAAGGGCCGTCTGGGCGGCCCACCCAGCCTTATTGGCTGGCGATTTCCAGATGGGCCTCGCGGGCTTCTTGGATGAACTCGAGGATCAGACGGACGGCTTCGCGCATGGTGTGGTTTCCTGACTGAGATGCTCATCCGGTGCGGAACGGCGCGCATCTCATACGCCGACCAACACCGGGTTAACCACTAGGTGTTAACCCTTAGGCGTAAGTATGAACCACAATCCACTTTTGTGCTGCAGCGCAGCGAAGGCTGGGGCGATCAGGGCGCGGCTACTCCTCTGCCGTCCACTCCACCCGGGCCCCCAGGCTGCGCAGGTTCTCCACGAAGTGCGGGTGCGCGCGGCGGATGGGCGTGGCGTTGCGGATCTCCGAGCGCCCCGGGATACTGGCCGCGACCATGAACAGCGCGATCGCCACGCGGATGATGTAGGGGCTCTCCACCACCGCCGGCGCGAGCTGCCCGCCACCGAAGGTGACGATGCGGTGCGGGTCGGACTGGTACACATGCGCGCCAAACTTGGACAGCTCGCCCGTCCAGCCTAAAGCGCCGTCGTACACCTTGTTCCAGAACATGGCGTTGCCCTGCGCGCGCACGCCCAGCGCGATGAAGATCGGCAGCAGATCCACCGGGAAATAGGGCCAGGGCGCGGCCTCCACCTTGGTCAGCACGTTGGGGGTGAAGGGCGTCTGCACCGTGAGCGGCCCGTCCACGAAGGCGCGCGACCAGCCGTCCCGGTGCTCCACGCGCACGCCAAACTTGGCAAACGTGCGGTCGATCAGCGGGAAGTTCTCCGGCGCGCTGTTCTTCACCACCACGTCGCCGCCGGTGATGGCCCCCAGCGCCAGGAAGGTGGTGATCTCGTGAAAGTCCTCGGCAAAGCGGAATTCACCGCCCCCCAGGTCGCCGCCGCCATGCACCGTAAGCCGCGAGGTGCCCACGCCCTCGATCTGCGCGCCCAGCATTTGCATGAAGCGGCAGAACTCCTGCACGTGCGGCTCGGACGCTGCGTTGGTCAGCGTGGAGGTGCCCTGCGCGGCCACGGCGCACAGCACGAAGTTCTCGGTGGTGGTCACCGAGGCATAGTCCAGCCAGTGGTGCACCGGCGTGAGCATGCCTACGCGGCGCACCAGCAACGAACCCTCGGCCCGCTCCACCTGGCCGCCGAAGCTGCGAAAGACCTCCACATGCGGGTCGATCTCGCGCACACCCAGGGTGCAGCCCTTCACGTTGTCCTCCAGCCGCGCCACGCCGAAGCGCGCCAGCAGCGGCGGCACCAGCATGATGGACGAGCGCATCTCCTCGGGCAGGCGGTGCGTGGCGGCGTCGAAGTGCGTGGCCTGGTGGTGCAGTTCCAGCGTGGCGCTGGCATGGTCCCAGCGCACCTCGCTGCCCAGGGTGCGGAAGATCTCCAGGATCTTGCGCACGTCGGTGATGTCGGGCACGCCCACCAGGCGCAGCGGCGCGCGCGTGAGCAGCGTGGCGCACAGCACGGGCAGCACCGCGTTCTTGTTGGCCGAGGGGGTGACGCGGCCACGCAGCGGCGTGCCGCCATGCACGATCAGGTTGGACATGGTTCGCAAACCTCTTCAAAAACAATAGCTGCCACCGCATGCGTGTCCTGCGTCAACAGCCGTTTTCGCATGCAAAGCACAGCCTTGTCCTTGGACACGATGATGGCGCGGTGCGCGACCGCCAGGTCGATGAACTTCTGGTCGTCCGCGTCCTTGCAGGCCCAGGGCGCGCGCGGCGCCACCTCGACCAGGCGCACGCCCGCGTCGAACGCCGTCAGTACGTCATCCGCACCCACGCCGTAATACGCCATGCGCGGCTGCAGGTGGGTGTACTGCAGCACGCGCTCCAGCTCGTCCCGCATGTGCTGCGTGGCAATCCAGTCCAGGCGCTGGGCCTGCAGCAGCGCACGCACGGCGGCCACGGCCGCGTCGGCGAAGATGAACAGGTCGAGCACGATGTTGGTGTCCAGCACCACGGCACGCGCGCTCTCGCCCGCCGGCGCCACGGCGGGCAGGCGCAGCTCAGGACGCATCCGAGGCTCCGCCGGCCGGCGCACCCGGCGCACCGTTGGCCGCGCCGCCCTCCCCCGCGTGGCCGGCGCGCGGCCGATCCCGCACGGCGCCCGCCACGAGGTCGAAGCGGAACAGGCGGCATTCGATGGGGCCGTTCCACAGCGGCACGCGGCGCGACTCCTTCAGGCGCATCTTGCCGGGCAGCTTGAGGTCGGGCGTGAGCATCCAGGCCTGCCAGCCGGCGTAGTGCTTCTTCCAGTGCGCGGCCAACTGCGCGAAGAAGTCCACGCCGTCCTCGGTCTGCGCCGTCTCGCGGCCCATGCGCTCGACCGTGGACATGCGCTCACGCGCATTGCGCCCCGCCGTGCCGGCCGCGGCGATGCGCTCGCCATACGGCGGATTCAGCAGCATCACCCCGGGTTGTTCACTGGGCGGCATGCGCTGCAGCGCGTCGCCCCCGCGCAGCTGCACCGCGTCGGCCACGCCGGCGCGCACGGCATTGCGCTGGGCAAAGTCCACCATGCGGTGCGACACGTCGCTGCCAAAAATCGGCACCGAGGCCGCGGTAACGGCGCTGGCCGCTTCATCCTTAATCGCAGACCAGACATGGGCCTGGTGCGGCAATAGCTTCTCGAAGGCAAAGCGCCGCTGCAGGCCCGGCGCGATGCGGCAGGCGATCTGCGCGGCCTCGATGACCACGGTGCCGCTGCCGCAGCAAGGGTCGTACAGCGGCAGCGGCTGCTCGCCATGCGGGTCCCAGCCGGTGGCGGCGATCATGGCGGCGGCCAGCGTTTCCTTGAGCGGCGCGTCGCCCTTGTCCTCGCGCCAGCCGCGTTTGAACAGCGGCTCGCCCGAGGTGTCGATGTAGATCTGGGCGCGGTCGCTGGTCAGGTGCAGGTGCACGCGCACGTCGGGCCACTGCGTCTGCACGTCGGGGCGCACGCCGGCCTTGGCGCGGAAGCGGTCGGCCACGGCATCCTTCACGCGCAGCGCGGCGAAGTTCAGGCTCTTGAGCGGGCTGTGCTGCGCCGTCACCTCCACCTTGAAGCTCTGGCGCGGGGTGAACCAGATCTCCCAGGCCACGTCGGCCGCGGCGGCATAGATGTCGTCCTCGTTGCGGTAGGGCCGCTCGGCCAGTTGCACCAGCACACGCTGCGCCAGGCGGCTGTGCAGGTTCAGGCGCAGCGCGTCGCGCCAGGAGGCGCGCAGCAGCACGCCCGCGCGGCCCACGAGCAGGTCCTGCCCGGCCAGCCCCGTGAGGCTGTGCACCTCGTCGGCCAGATAGCCCTCCACGCCAGCGGCGCAGGGCAAAAAGAGTTGAAGCTGGTTCATTGCGGCTGTGCTGCGCGCTGCAGCAATGGCTGGAGCACGGATTCAGGAATGGGTGCGGGCTTGCGGGCCGCACGGTCGATGAAGACGATGCCGGTCTTGCCGCGCGCGATCTCGCGCCCCTGGCTCTTCTCGGTCAACCGGAAGACGAGGTCGAAGCCGTAGCGGTTGAAGTCCTGCGGCGTCATCTCCACGCGCAGCGTCTCGCCGTGGAACGCCTCGGACTTGTACTGCGCCACGATGTCGCCCACCACGGTGGACAGGCCCGCCACGTCGGCCTCGGGGTAGCCCAGCGACTTGAAGAAACGCACGCGCGCCTCGGACACGAGTCTGAGCAACTGCGCGTTGTCCAGGTGCCCGCCCTGGTTGACATGGCTGATGTAGATCTGCAGCTCGGTACTGAAGCCGAAGTGCGGGGGAAGGTCGAAGACGACGCGTGCCATGGTTCAAAGTGCCTTGCGGATGTTGGCCGGGGCGATCTTGAGCGCCTCACGGTATTTGGCCACGGTGCGGCGCGCACATTCAATGCCCTGCTCCTTGAGCATCTCGGCGATCTGGCTGTCCGACAGCGGCTTGTGCGGGTTCTCGGCCGCGATGAACTGCTTGATGAGCGCGCGCACGGCCGTGCTGGAGGCGTTGCCGCCGGTTTCGGTGCCCAGCCCCGAGCCGAAGAAATACTTGAGTTCGTAGGTGCCTTGCGGCGTGGCCATGTACTTGGCGGTGGTCACGCGGCTGATGGTGGACTCGTGCAGGCCCAGTTCATCGGCAATGTCGCGCAGCACCAGCGGGCGCATGGCCAGTTCGCCATGCACGAAGAAGTTCTTCTGCCGCTCCACGATGGCGCGCGACACGCGCAGGATGGTGTCAAAACGCTGCTGGATGTTCTTGATGAACCAACGCGCCTCCTGCAGCCGTGCCTGCAGCGCCTGGTGGCCTTCGCCACGGCCGCCGCGCAACGCACCGGCGTAGATGTCGTGCACGCGCAGGCGCGGCATCACGTCCGGGTTGAGCTGCACGCTGAAGTTCTGCTGTCCGCCGCGGCCGGTTTTCTTGACGATCACGTCGGGCACGATGATGTTGCGGTCCACGTCGGCAAAGCGCCTGCCCGGGCGTGGCTCCAGCCGCGCGATCAAGGCCATCGCGGCGCGCGTGCGCTCTTCGCTGGTGCCGCAGGCCTGCGCCAGGCGGCGCACGTCGCGCTTGGCCAGCAGGTCCAGCGGCTGGCCGCAAATGGCCAGCGCGGCCTGGATCACGTCGGGGTCGCCCTCTTCGTCCTGGTCCATCGCACGCAGCTGCAGCGTGAGGCATTCGGCCAGGCCGCGCGCGCCCACGCCCGCGGGCTCCAGGCTTTGCAGCAGGCGCAGCGCCACGGTGAAACGGTGCACCAGTTCATCGAGTTGCTCGGGGTCTTCGGTGCCCGCCAGGCTGGCGGCCAGGTCCTGCAGCGACTCGTCCAGGTAGCCGTCGTCGTTCAGCGATTCGATGAGGAAGCGCAGCGCGGCCATGTCCAGCTCGGACAGGCGCAGCGCCAGCGCCTGGCGGTGCAGGAAGGCCGTGAGCGACTCCTGGCTGCGGGCCAGCTCGGTGGCGTCCACCTCGTCGTCGCTCCCCGCGCCGGCACCGTTGCGCGCCGGGGCGTCGCCGCCCCACTCGCTGTCGTCGGGCGCCAGGTCTACCGAGCCGTCGCCTTCCCAGTCCGCGGGTTCGGCCGTGGATTCGGCGGTGGAGGTTTCTGCATCATTTTGGCTTGTAGCGCTTTCCTGCCCTGCGCTGACAGCTCCTGAATAAATAGCATCCTCGGCTTCGCGGTCTTGCTCGCTCACCGGTGCATCGGCCTGGGCCAGGCCGAACTCCTCGCGCGGGGCCTCTTCCAGCGTGCGCTCCAGGAAGGGGTTCTCGTCGAGCATTTGCTCGACCTCCTGGGCCAGCTCCAGCGTGGACAGCTGCAGCAGGCGGATCGACTGCTGCAACTGCGGTGTGAGCGCCAGGTGCTGCGAGACGCGCAGCGACAGGCCGGGCTTCATGGCCTGCAACCCACTGTCTGGTCCTGCATCGCGCCGTGGTCGCCCATCACTCTCACATGCGGAAGTGCTCGCCCAGGTACACCCGGCGCACTTCCGCGTTGTCGACGATGTCCGACGGCGTACCCTGAGCCAGCACCTGGCCGTCGCTGATGATGAAGGCGTGGTCGCAGATGCCCAGCGTCTCACGCACGTTGTGGTCGGTGATCAGCACGCCAATGCCGCGCGCCTTGAGAAAGCCAATGATGCGCTGGATCTCGATCACGGCGATCGGGTCGATGCCGGCGAAGGGCTCATCCAGCAGGATGAAGCGCGGCTGCGTGGCCAGCGCGCGCGCGATCTCCACGCGCCGGCGCTCGCCGCCCGACAGCGCCAGTGCAGGCGACTTGCGCAGGTGGTCCACGCGCAGTTCCTGCAGCAGCGCGGTCAGGCGCCGCTCCACCTCGGCGCGCGGCAGGGAGCGGCCGGCCTCGTCGGTCTGCAGCTCCAGCACCGCGCGCACGTTGTCTTCGACATTGAGCTTGCGAAAGATCGAGGCTTCCTGCGGCAGGTACGACAGGCCCAGCCGCGAGCGCCGGTGGATGGGCATGTCCGTCACGTCCTGCCCGTCGATGCTGATGCGGCCGCCGTCGCTGCGCACCAGGCCGACGATCATGTAGAACGACGTGGTCTTGCCGGCGCCGTTGGGGCCCAATAGGCCCACCACCTCGCCCTTTTGCACGACCACGGACACGTCCTTGACCACCTTGCGGCTGCCGTAGGACTTCTCCAGGTGCAGCGCCTCCAGGCGGCTGACGCCTTCGCTCATGCGCGCATCGTCCAAGGCCGCGCTCACTTCGCGCCGTCCAGGCTGGGGCTGGTACGCAGCGCGGGCGGCTCGGTGCGCACGGGCGGCGTGGCGCTGGTGCCCGATGCAGGCTCCTTGGGCGCGAGCACCGCCCGCACCCGGCCGCCCGGCGTGCCGGCAGTGGCGCCAGCGGGCGCGGTCTTCTGCCCGTCCACGGTGAACACGTCCGTGAGGTTGTTGTAGACGATGAGGGCGCCGGCCAGCTCGTCGGTCAGTGTGGCCTCGCGGTAGCGGCGCAGCTCGGCGCGGCGGATGAGCTTCACCACGTCGGCGCGGCCGTCGTATTCGATGACCTCGCCCTCGCCCTCGACGAACTCGTCGGGCGCGCCCGGCGCGGTGTCACGCTTTTGCCGGAAAAAGGCGCGCTTGCCCGGCTCGGCCGTCACCACACCGTACTGGAAGCCGTCGGCATCCTGGCGCACCTCCAGCTGCGCGCCGCGCAGCACGATGGTGCCCTTGGTCATGACGACACGGCCGGTGAAAACGCTGGTCTGCTTGAGCTCATCGTGGCGCAGGGCATCGGCCTCGATGTTCATGGGCTTGTTGCGGTCGGCTTTTTCGGCGTGCACCAGCGGCGATGCGGCCAGCGCCAGGGCCAGCGCTGCGGCGCGGGACAGGAGGAGGAAGGGCAATCGGGTTCTCATAGAGGGCACGAATCTTGCGATCATTGTACTGACGCAAGCGCGCCGCCGCCGCAGTGGATCGCATCAACCCGTACAGGCCTGCCACCGGCCGCCATGCCGCCGCGCCAACCGGTGCGCAGGCATGAAAAAAGCGCGCCCGTAGGCGCGCTTGTCGCTGGTGGCGGCGGGGCGCTTCAGCCCTTGCGCGCTACGCCAACCAAGTGCTCCACCACCTGCAGCACGCTTTGCATGTTGCCCGCCATGGTGCCGTCGGTGTAGTAGCGGCCGGCCACTCCCATGGAGGGAACGCCCTCGACCTGGTAGCCGTCCTGCAGCTGCGACGCCTTGCGCACCTGGTTGGATACGGTAAAGGAGTTGTAGACCTCCTTGAACTTCGCCACGTCCACGCCCTGCTTGCCGATCCAGTCGAAGATCAGCTCGTCCTTGTTCAGCGGCAGGCGTTCCACGTGCACCGCACGGAACACCTTCGCATGCAGCTCGGGCAGCTTGCCCATGCCTTCCAGCGCGTAGTAGAGCTTTTGCTGCGGCACGAAGCTCGCATTGAACGCCACGGGCACGCGGCGGATGTGCAGGTCCTTGGGCGCCGACTTGATCCAGGCCTCCAGCGAAGGCTCGAACGTATTGCAGTGCGGGCAGCTGTACCAGAAGAACTCGATAACTTCGATCTTCCCGGCAGGTGCCTCGGTTGCGACGGGCTTGCCCAGCTTGACGTAGTCCTTGCCTTCCTTGAACTGGCGGCCTTGCGCCAGTGCGGGCGCCGCCAGCGGCAGGCTCAGGGCGGTGGCCGCGGAGGCGACGGTCAGAGAAAACTCACGGCGTTTCATAGGTTGGGATCACTCCTGGACAGTATGGAGGGTTGTGAGCGCCAGCGCGGGCAAAAGTTCAGCGCTGCACCCGGACCAGCGCGGACTCCACCCCCGCGCCATCGAGTTTTTCCTTCAGCGACTCGGCGTCGTCACGCTTGCCGAACGGGCCCACGCGCACGCGGAACACCGTGCGGCCGTTCTGCTCACGCTCGCTGACGCGCGCCTCCCAGCCCAGCATGGCCAGCTTGGCGCGCTGCGCATCGGCATCCTGCTGGGTGCGGAACGCGCCCGCCTGCACGAAGTATTCGAAAGGATCGGCACTGGTCGCGGGAGCGGGCGCCGCGTTGGCCTTGGCGCGGGCCAAGTCGCCCAGCGGGTCGGCCGACGTCGGTGCCGCGCCGGGCCGGCTGGCCGCCGCCCGCGGACCCGACGCAGGCTGGGCTGCGGCGGTCGCGGTGTCGGACGCGGGAGCGGCAGCCGGCGCAGCGGGGCGCACAGGGTTCTTGCCGTACAACGGCGCGTTGGGGTCCCAGTTCTTGTTCTTCGTGGCCTCGTCCTGCTCGGACGCACGCGGCGTGCTCTTGTTCAGGAAGGGCACGGGCACCTTGGTCACATACACGGCTACGGCCAGCGCGGCTCCCAGGCCCACGATCACCCCGAGGATGAAGCCCACGATGGTGCCGCCGCGTTGCTGTTTCTTCATATCAGTGGTCACTTACATTCTGGCTGGCGCAGACACGCCCAGCACCGCCAATCCATTGTGCAATACCTGCGCTGTGGCCGCGACGAGCGCCAGCCGCGCCTGCTTGACGGCCTCGTCGTCCACCAGAATGCGTTCGGCGTCGTAATAGCTGTGGTAGGCGGCGGCCAGGTCGCGCAGGTAGAAGGTCACGTCGTGCGGCGCATTGCCGGCCGCGGCTGCGGTGAGCATCTCGGGATACTTGGCGAGCAGCAGCATCAGCGCCTGGGCCTGCGGGCCTTCCAGCGGCGACAGGTCCACATCGCGCAGCGCGGCCACGTCGTAGTCCTCGCGCCAGCCGCGCAGCACCGAGCAGATGCGCGCATGGGCGTACTGCACGTAATACACGGGGTTGTCGTTGTTCTGCGCCACGGCCAGGTCGACGTCGAAGGTGTATTCGGTGTCGGGCTTGCGCGACAGCAGGAAGAAACGCACCGCGTCCTTGCTGGTCCACTCGATCAGGTCGCGCAGCGTCACGTAGCTGCCGGCGCGCTTGCTGATCTTGACCTCCTCGCCATTGCGCACCACGCGCACCATGGTGTGCAGCACGTAGTCGGGGTAGCCCTGGGGGATGCCCACGTCCGCCGCCTGCAGGCCGGCGCGCACGCGCGCGATGGTGCCGTGGTGGTCCGTGCCCTGGATGTTCACCACCTTGGTGAAGCCGCGCTGGAACTTCTGGATGTGGTAGGCCACGTCAGGCACGAAGTAGGTGTACGTGCCGTCCTGCTTGCGCATGACGCGGTCCTTGTCGTCCCCGTAGTCGGTGGACTTGAGCCACAGCGCGCCGTCCTGCTCGTAGGTCTTGCCGTTGGCGACGAGGCGCTGCACGGTAGCGTCCACATGGCCGTTGGCGTAGAGGCTGGACTCCAGGTAGTACTGGTCGAATTGGAGGTTGAAGGCCTGCAGATCCTTGTCCTGCTCATTGCGCAGGTAGGCCACGGCGAACTGGCGGATGTTCTCGTAATCCTCGACATCGCCATTCGCCGTGAACGCGCGGTCATCGGCCTGGACGGTGGACTTGGCGAGGAAGGCGTCGGCGATGTCCTGGATGTAGTCGCCGTTGTAGAAATTCTTGGCCAGCGGGTTGTCCGCGTCGGTGGGCCAGCAGTCATCCCCCGGCTTGAAGCCCTTGGCGCGCAGTTGCGTGCTCTTGGTGAGGGTGTCGATCTGCACGCCCGCGTCGTTGTAATAGAACTCCCGGTGCACGCTCCAGCCCTGGGTGGCGTACAGATGGCTGATGGCGTCGCCGATGGCGGCCTGGCGGCCGTGACCGACGTGCAGCGGCCCGGTGGGGTTGGCGGAGACGAACTCCACCAGGACTTTCTCGCCGCGCGCCGGCTGGTAGCCATATTGCGCGCCTTGCGCCAGCACCTCGTGCACCACCTGCTGCTTGGCGGCGGGCTTGAGGCGGATGTTCAGAAAACCGGGGCCGGCGATCTCGATGGCTTGCACCCATTTTTGGAACGCGGGCGTGGCCTCCAGCGCGGCCTGTAGCTGTTCGCCCAGTGCGCGGGGATTCTGCTTGAGGGGCTTGGCCAGTTGCATGGCGGCCGTGCACGCGAGGTCGCCATGGGCAGCGACCTTGGGGGATTCGAAGGCCGCGCGGCTGCCTGCGCCGGGCGACACCTTTTCCAGCTCGTCGGCCAGCGCCGCGAGCAATTCCTGTTTGACGGAGAGCATGGGGGCGGATTCTACGGGCCGACCCGTCATCCATTCGTGACCGCCCGGCGTTATGCTGGGTGGCCCGTGGGGCACTGCGTTGCCGGCGGGCGCATTCACCTTTTCCTTTTTTGCAGGAGCATTACATGAAGAAACTGCTTCCCCTGTTGGCCGCTGCCGGCTTTGCCCTTTCGTTCGCCGCACACGCTGCGGACGCCCCCGCGGCCGGCGCCTCCGCCCCCGCCAAGGCGCCCACGGCGCAGCAGACGCGCATGAAGACCTGCAATGCCGACGCCGGCGCCAAGAACCTCAAGGGCGACGAACGCAAAGCTTTCATGAAGGAGTGCCTGAGCGGCAACAAGGCGTCCACCCAGCAGGACAAGATGAAGAGCTGTAACGCGGACGCCGTTGCGAAGAACCTCAAGGGCGACGCCCGCAAGGCCTTCATGAAAGAGTGCTTGAGCGGCGCGGCCAGCTAAAGGACCGACGCACCGCACGGGCCCGCCCATCGGGCCTGCACGAGAAAACCCCGCGCGCCTGCCGCCCGCGGGGTTTCTTTTTTTGCCCTTCCCTCAGCGCTCAGCGCGTGCCCACGCCGCGTGCCAGGAAGACGGCCAACAGCGGAATCAGCGCCAGCAGATGGGCCTCGATCATCACCAGACGGCGCGTGCTGCGCACCTGGTCATCCGAGGGCAGCGCGCCGCCGGCGCGCACCGCACGGCGCCAGCGCAGGAAACGCATGGTCGGGACGATGGACATCAGCCCGATCACCACGAACAACGTGACCTTGGCATGCAGCAGCGGCTGCGACCAGTACCACGCCCCGCCCTTCATGCCCCACCAGGTGCGCGCCAGCCCGGTGGCCAGCACCAGCAGCGCCGAGATACCGTACAGCATGTCCACCCGCGCCAGCCGCTCGACTGCGGCCGCGTTCATCCACTCCTTGCGGCACAGCGCGGTCTCGCTGGCGAGGAAGGTAGCGGCCATGAGGAAGGCCAAGATGTGGGCATAGGCGAGCAGGGCTTCGGTGGTCACAGGTTTCCTTTCGGCAGAGGTACGCGCGGCGCGCATAGGTCATGGGCGGCGCGCGGAGAACTCCTGCGCCACCCAATCGTCGATCAGCGTCTTTTCGTGGCGCAGCTTGTCGCCAGGATAGCGGTCCCCGCGCATCTGGAATGCCAAGCCCGGCAGCGTGCGACTGCCTTCGGCCAAGGTACGGCCGTCTGGCGAGAGGCGCTTGAACTCCAGCGCGATGCGCGGCGGATGCACGTCGCGCACCACGCGCACCGCCTGGGCGGTGGCCCGCGCCGCGGGCTCGAATGCACCGGCGCGGCGCACGTCGGTGATGTGCACCTCCGCGCGCTCGCCCTCCGGCAAGGCTGCGGCCACGCGCTCGGCCAGGTGTTCGCACAGCGCATCCATCCAGGCACGCCGGGCCGCGGCGGGCTCGTGCGGGGTTTGCTCGCGCGCCTCGGCAAAGCCGGCCGGATCCGCGTAGGTGACACTGACCATGCCGGCCGGCACCCCGTGGGCGCGCGGCGTGGTTTCCGCGTGCCGGGCGGGCAAGGCGCAGCCGGCGACCAGGGCCAGCGCCATAACGGCCAGCATCCAGCGAGCGGCGGGCAACGCGGGGAGAACAGAAAGAACGGGAATGCGCATGAAAGCTCCTGTACGGTGGGCCGTGCGTACGGCCCCGGCATGATGGGGGCCGGGCGGGAGGAATGCCGCGGCATTGTGCCCCGCGTTCATGTCAGACAGAGGCGGGCCGTGCCCAGAATTCGGGCTGCGCGTAATGGTGCTTCAGGTACTCGATCCACAGCCGCACGCGCAGCGGCAGGTGCTTGCGCTGGGGAAAGACGACATAGATGCCGTTGGGCGGCGCGGCGAACTCCTCCAGCACCGCCACCAGGCGGCCGGCCGCGATCTCGGACTCTACCTCCCAGGTGCTGCGCCAGGCGATGCCCCAGCCGCCCAGGCACCAGTCGTGCAGTACCTGGCCGTCGGAGCAATCGAGGGGCCCGCCGGGCTTGAAGTGCACGACCTCGGTGGCGCCGCCACCGCCGGCCACCGGCACGCGAAACGCCCAGCCGCGCGTCTGCGAGGCATCGCTGGAGAGGGTCAGGCAGTCGTGCTGGGCCAACTCGCCCGGGTGGGTGGGTGTGCCGCGCCGCTGCAGGTACTGGGGCGTGGCCACGCACAGGCGACGGTTGTCCGCCATGCGCACGCTGACCAGGGACGAGTCGGGCAGGTCGCCCACGCGCACGGCGCAGTCGTAGCCCTCGCCCGCCAGGTCCACCACGCGGTCGCTCAGGTTCAGCGAGAGGGTCACCTCGGGGTGCAGGTCATGAAAGCGCGGCACCAGGGGCGCCACATGGCGCCGGCCAAAGCCCGCGGGCGCAGTGACGCGCAGATGCCCCGTGGCCTTCACGCCGCCGGCGGATACGCTGGCCTCGGCGTTGGCCACATCGGACAGCAGGCGCTGGCAGTCCTCCAGGAAGGCGCTGCCCTCGTGCGTGAGCGCGATGCGCCGCGTGGTGCGCACCAGCAGCTTCACGCCCAGGTGCTCCTCCAGCGCGTCCAGGCGCCGCCCCATGATGGCCGGGGCCACGCCCTCGGCCTTGGCGGCGGCGGTGAGACTGCCCCGCGTGGCCACCGACACGAATGACTCGAACGCTTTGAGTTTGTCCATGAATACAAGCCAAATCAGGCTCCAAGCCTTATACAGCAAGCGCAAGCAGCTATCAATTTCATGAAAGCATGCACCGCACTCCCCATGCGGAGTGTGCCAACCTTTGCAAAAAAGTCATTGGTTAAGAGATATGTGCGCGATTTATTAATGGAAATATTTCCAATACAGTGGCATGCAAGGCTCCGCCATGGGCCACGGCTTTTCAATTACCGCTAGGGGGTTTCTCATGACCGCACGTACCCACGTCCACGGCCTGCAGGTGGCCAACGAACTGCACGCCTTCATCAACGAGCAGGTGCTGCCGGGCACCGGCGTCGAGCCGGCCGCCTTCTGGAAGGGCTTCGATGCCCTCGTGGCCGACCTGGCGCCCAAAAACGCGGCCCTGCTGGCCGAACGCGACCGCCTGCAAAAGGAACTGGACACCTGGCACAAGGCCAACCCGGGCCCCATCCAGGACATGGCAGGCTACCGCGCCTTCCTGAGCCAGATCGGCTACCTGGTCGAGCCCCCCAAGGGCGCGCAGGCCACCACCACCAACGTGGATGCCGAGCTGGCCATCCAGGCCGGCCCGCAGCTGGTGGTGCCCATCCTGAACGCACGCTACGCCCTGAACGCCGCCAACGCGCGCTGGGGCTCGCTGTATGACGCGCTGTACGGCACCGACGTGATCGGCGAAGAAGGCGGCGCAGAAAAGGGCAAGGGCTACAACCCCGTGCGCGGCGCCAAGGTCATCGCATTCGCACGCGACTTCCTGGACCAGGCGGCCCCGCTGGCCAGCGGCTCGCACAAGGACGCCACGGCCTACAAGGTCGAGGGCGGCACGCTGGCCGTCACGCTCCAGGGCGGTGCCACCACCGGCCTGAAGAACGCGGCCCAGTTCGTGGGCTACCAGGGCAATGCGGCCGAGCCATCGTCCGTGCTGCTGGTGAACAACGGCCTGCACATCGACATCCGTGTGGACCGCAACACCCCCATCGGCAAGGGCGACGCCGCCGGCGTGGCCGACGTGGTGGTGGAAGCTGCGCTGTCCACCATCCTGGACCTGGAAGACTCCGTGGCCGCCGTGGACGCCGAAGACAAGGTGCTGTGCTACAGCAACTGGCTGGGCATCCTCAAGGGCACGCTGACCGACACCTTCGACAAAGGCGGCAAGCAGGTCACGCGCGGCCTGAACCCCGACCGCGAATACACCGGCGCCGACGGCAAGCCCGTGAAGCTGCACGGCCGCTCGCTGATGTTCGTGCGCAACGTGGGCCATCTGATGACCAACCCCGCCATCCTGTGGGGTGCCGAGAGCAAGGAGATCCCCGAGGGCATCCTGGACGCCATGGTCACCACGGCCATCGCCATCCACGACCTCAAGGGTGGCGCGGGTGGCATCCGCAACAGCCGCACGGGCAGCGTCTACATCGTCAAGCCCAAGATGCACGGCCCGGCCGAAGTGGCATTTGCCAACGAACTGTTCGCCCGCGTGGAGCAGGTGCTGGGCCTGCCCGCCAACACCGTGAAGCTGGGCATCATGGACGAAGAGCGCCGCACCAGCGTGAACCTGAAGGCCTGCATTGCCGCCGCTCCGGCGCGCGTGGCCTTCATCAACACCGGCTTCCTGGACCGCACCGGCGACGAGATACACACCGCCATGCAGGCCGGCCCCATGATCCGCAAGGGCGACATGAAGAGCAGCGCCTGGATCCAGGCCTACGAGCGCAACAACGTGCTGGTGGGCCTGTCCATGGGCCTGTCCGGCCGCGCGCAGATCGGCAAGGGCATGTGGGCCGCGCCCGACCTGATGAAGGCCATGCTGGAGCAGAAAATTGCCCATCCCAAGGCCGGCGCCAACACCGCCTGGGTGCCCAACCCCACGGGCGCCACGCTGCACGCGCTGCACTACCACCAGGTCAACGTGGCCGCCGTGCAGGCCGAGCTGCTCAAGGTGGACGCCGACGCCGAGCGCGACAACCTGCTGACCGGCCTGCTCACCGTACCCGTGAGCAGCAACCCGCACTGGAGCGAGACCGAAAAGCAGCAGGAGCTGGACAACAACATCCAGGGCATCCTGGGCTACGTGGTGCGCTGGATCGACCAGGGCGTGGGCTGCTCCAAGGTGCCGGACATCAACGACATCGGCTTGATGGAAGACCGCGCCACGCTGCGCATCTCCAGCCAGCACGTGGCCAACTGGCTGCTGCACGGCGTGGTGACCGAAGGGCAGGTACGCGCCACGTTCGAGCGCATGGCCGCCAAGGTGGACCAGCAAAACAGCGGCGACCCGCTGTACCAGCGCATGCACGGCCGCTTTGCCGAGTCCATGGCCTACCAAGCCGCCTGCGACCTGGTGTTCAAGGGCGTAGAGCAGCCCAGCGGCTACACCGAGCCGCTGCTGCACGCCTGGCGCCAGAAGGTGAAGGCCGCGCAGAAGAAGGCTTGATTGCTATTCAAACAATAGCTGCTAGCGCTTGATGGACGGGCGCCAGGGGCCATTTTGACCACAACGGCACCCACGGGTGCCGTTGTGCTTTCGTACACTCTCCCCCATGCCCACCACCGCTCCCTCCACCACGCGCTGCCCGCTGTGCGGCCAATCCAACGGTTGCGCCGTGGCCGCCGGGTTGCCGGCGCAGCAATGCTGGTGCATGCACGAGAGCGTTTCGCGCGACGCACTGGCGCGCCTGCCCGCCGAGGCGCGCGGCCGCGCGTGCATCTGCCCGCTGTGTGCACGCGAAGAGCCCGCTGCGCCGCAGGCCCCGGCACCCGTCGTTCCCAACCCCTGAACCCCAACCGGAATCCCACCACCATGCCCACGTACCACATCGAGATGATGGAAGGCCGCACCGTCGAGCAAAAGCGCAAGCTGGTCGAGGAGATCACGCGCGTGTCCGTCGAAATCCTGGGAGGCTCCCCCGAGTCGGTGGACATCCTGATCACGGACGTGAAGCGCGAGAACTGGGCCACGGGCGGCAAGCTCTGGCTGGACCGGCAGTAAGCCGCCCTCCAACGCACCACAGGCCGATCGCCCATGTGCCAGCTCCTTGGCATGAATGCCAACACGCCCACCGACGTGACCTTCAGCTTCACGGGGTTTGCGCAACGCGCCGGCAACACGGCCGACCACACGGACGGCTGGGGCATCGCCTTCTTCGAGGGGCGCGGGCTGCGCCACTTCGTGGACCATGAGCGTGCCACCGATTCACCCGTGGCGGAGCTGATCCGCCGCTACCCCATCAAGAGCCGCAACGTCATCGCCCACATCCGCAAGGCGACCCAGGGCGTGGTGAGCCTGGAAAACTGCCACCCCTTCGTGCGCGAGCTGTGGGGGCGCTACTGGGTGTTTGCGCACAACGGCGACCTCAAGGACTTCCGTCCGCGCCTGCACGCGCACTTCCACCCGGTCGGCACCACCGACAGCGAGCATGTGTTCTGCTGGCTGATGCAAGAGCTGAGCAAGTCCCACGCCGGCATGCCGAGCATCGAGGAGCTGACGCTGACGCTGCGCGAGCTGGCGGCGCGCATTGCGCCCCACGGCACCTTCAACTTCCTGCTGTCCAACGGGCAGGCGCTGTGGGCGCACGCGTCCACCCACCTGTACTACATCGAACGCCGCCACCCGTTCTCCCAAGCCCAGCTGTGCGATGAAGACCTGCGCGTGGACTTTTCCGCCCACACCACGCCCAACGACAAGGTGGCCGTGGTCGTCACGGCGCCGCTGACCTCCAACGAGCAATGGACCGCCTTCCAGTCGGGGGAGATGCGGGTGTTCGTGGACGGCCAGTGCCAGGCCGCCTGAGCGGCCCGGCCGGCGCAGCCGCCTTGCAGTGGCGGTAGGAGACGGCTGACCCACCCCTCCTGCACGGGCCGACAGCCCCTTCGCAGGGCCGTTCCGATACTGGCCCTTTTTTCTAGGGGGACAGCTATGCCAAAGATCTGCACCGCCAGGCTGGTGACCGCAGCCTGCGGACTGGTGCTCGCCGCAGCGGCCCATGCCGATGCCAGCACGAAAGACCGCGAATTCCTGACGCAGGCCGCCGCCGGCGGGCTCTACGAGGTCCAGGCCGGCAAGCTTGCACAGAACCGCGCTACGGCCAACGAAGTGAAATCGTTTGGCGCGATGCTGGTGAAGGACCACACCGCCGCCAACGACGAACTCCGGGCCTTGGCAGCGCGCAAGGGCGTCGCGCTGCCCACCACCCTCCCTGGCGACAGGCAAAAGCAGCTGGACCAGATCGCCAAGGCCCAGAACTTCGACCAGGAATTCCTCTCGCAGGTGGGCCTTAACGACCACCGCAAAGATATCGCGCTGTTCGAGGCGGCCGGCAAAGACGCAGACGATCCGGAGATCCAGAGCTTCGCCCTCAAGGCGCTGCCGAAACTCAAAGCGCACAAGGACCACGCCGAAGACCTGGCGGTTTCCCTCAAGCGATGAAGGCACGGCCCACGGGTGGCCGCATCGCCACCCGCAGGAGGGAGGCGTTGACTTACTCCGACGGCCCGGTGGCCTGCCAAACCTGGCCCAGCCTCACCGTGCGCCGGTAGCAGCACGAGCGGGTAGCAGCACGCTCTAGGGCGTCAACACCACCTTGCGGCACTCCTCTTCCTTCCCACATCTTCCACGATACCCATGAATTCATGGCCGAGGATGTCGCCATCCTTCATCCCAGGAATCTTTCCGCGGTAGATGTGCAGATCCGAGCCGCAGATGGCCGTGGCAGTGACGCGCAGCAGCACATCGTCCTGTGCGAGCAGCACGGGGTCGGGCACGTTTTCCACGCGCACGTCCTTGGCGCCTTGGTAGGTGAGAGCTTTCATGCGATCACTCCGTCAATGGCCGGTGACACCGGGCGCACGGCGCGCCGGGCTGTGCGCCGGGGTTCAGATTTCCATGCCTTCGGGTTCGCCGGCCTCGATCAATGCGCTGTTCAACAGCGTGACGTCCGTTGCCAATGCGTTGCGGCGACCATCGCCGCCGATGCGGAAATGGGCCATGGGACTGTTGACGAACTGGAGCGCGGAGCCAAAGCAGGGGGAAGGCAGGATCAGCGTTCCCACCGCCGCGTTGTCGACCAGTTGGAACGTCGGCAGCATGACGCGGTTGGACTCGGAAAACCCGATCTTCAGAAACGTGCGGAAGGACCCGGCGCGCATCCCCGTCAGCTCGATGAAGCCGGTGGCCATGGGCACGGTGAAGCCCTCCGCGCTAAAGGTGTCGATACCGGCAAGCAAGGCCGCCCGCACATGCTTGACCTTCGTGACGACGTAACTGTCCCAATCCGGTTGAAAGGTCTGGGCTTTTTGCAGATTCGTTCCCCAGGGATGGGGAGTTGATGTGGTCATGGGTAGTCCTATGGGAGCGGACCAGATGCGGTATCCACCAGAGTTCGATCACGTTTGAAACGTCTCATCCTGCGGACATGCCCTCGTACGGGATGTAGGAGCACGCTTATATGGCTGACAGCTTGGGGCTCAAGCGCGCGTGCCGACCCGCGCGGGACACCGGCTGGATCGAAGGCCCTGCCTACTGCGGGCCTCCGGTCCCGTGCCAGACGTCAACGGTCGTTCTTGTGGCTCTGGCTGCCGGCGTGTGCCTGCTGCTGGCCGCTGCCGCCCCGGGTATTGCCCGAGCCGGAAAAGGCGTTGTTGCCCCCACCGCCATGGCTCTTGGCCCCCGCAGCGCGGGCTTCCTGCGATGTGAACTCGTGGGCGTTGCCCGAAGCGTGCGCTGCACGCCCCCCCTCTGCGGCGATCTCGCGCTGGCGGTCGGGGTCCATCGAGGCAAATCCGCGCCCCGAGCCCGACTGCCCTTGGTTATTGTCCCGGCTCCCCTGGCTCTGATTGCGGTTGCCTTGGTTCTGGTTGCCCTGATTGGTGTTTGCCATTTCCATCTCCGGTAAGTTGAACAAGTCACACGGAAACTGCCGTGTGAAGTTCACTGTCGGGGGACTGCAAAGGGCCAACCGTAGGCTAGGGACTACCCGTCCGTAGGCGCGGCTTGACGAATGGACGGTGGGAACAAAAAAGCCCTTGGGAACAAGGGCTGGGGAATGTGGCGCGGCTGGCGGGGATCGAACCCACGACCCTTGGCTTCGGAGGCCAATACTCTATCCACTGAGCTACAGCCGCTGGGAAAGTCCGCCCGATGGCGAACAAGCGGCGGATTATCGCACGTGGCTGTGGCTACAGACGAAAACCCAACCCCCGCAGATAGGCGTCGATGGCGCCTCGGCTGACGGTCACCAGATCGAAGCGTCCATGGGTCAGCAGCCAGGACTGCAGCAGGCCATCGAACAGTGCCTGTACACCCATCGCGGCGGTGTGTGGCTCCATCGGCAATTGCAGGTTCTGGTCTTCTGCCGCCGAACGCAATTCACCCTCGATCAGCGCGCAAAAATCTGCACAGCCTTCGATATGGTTGTCGCGCACCGCCGCGAGGTCGTTGACGTATTCGACCCGGTACAACGCGATCTCGAACACCCGGCGCGTGCGCTCGTCCTGGACGATGGTGCGCTGGACGAAATCCACCATGGAACGCAGCCGCTCCAAAGGGGGCAGAGTGGCCATGCTGGCGCTCTTGCTGCCCACCTGCTCCAGCGGGTGGGTCACCCGGTCCATCATGGCATTGAACAAGGCCACTTTGTCCTTGAAATGCCAGTAGATCGCGCCGCGCGTGGCGCCCGCAGCCTGGGCAATGTCGCTCAGCGAGGCGCGCGACACGCCTTTTTCGTAGAACACACGCTCGGCAGCATCCAAAAGGCTGTTGCGCGTAGCATCTGCATCTTCCTTGGTACGTCGTGCCATGGATGGGAACCTCCAAAACGTGGATACGGCAACGGCCGCGCTTTCCACGTAATTATACATTCATGGATGTATGTATAATCATTCCCCTTTGCGCGTCTGTCATTCACCCGTGTCAGCATCACCCGCCGGTCTCAAACAACATCTAACGCATACCGCCGTCAAAGGATTTCCATGCCTCGCCTGAACAACGCAACAGCCCGTGCTATCCGCCCCTTCCAGCGCACCCCTGTCCCCGCAGCCCTCGCGGTTGCGCTGGCAACGGCCCTCGCGCTCGGCGCCTGCGGCCAGAAAAGCGACTCCCCCGCCGCGGGCGCATCACCCCGCGCACCGGAGGTGGGCGTGGTCACCGTGCAGCCGGGTGACATCGGGCTGGTCACCGAATTGCCCGGCCGGCTGGAAGCCTCGCGCGTTGCCGAAGTGCGCGCTCGGGCCGCGGGCATTCTGCAAAAGCGCCTCTTCAGGGAAGGCAGCGATGTGAAGGCCGGCCAGCAACTGTTCCTGATCGACAGCGCGCCCTACCAGGCCAGTGTGGCCCAGGCCGAAGCCAGCGTCGCCCAGGCCGAGGCGAGCCTGGCGCAAAGCCGTGCGCTGGCCGAGCGCTATCGCCCGCTGGTGGCCGTCAACGCCATCAGCAAGCAGGAATACGACAATGCGGTCGCCGCGCAGAAAACCGCCGAAGCCAATGTTGCCGCCGCCAAGGCCGCGCTGACCACGTCGCGCATCAACCTGGGCTATGCGACGGTCACCGCTCCGATTTCGGGCCGCATTGGCCGCGCCCTCGTCACAGAAGGCGCGCTGGTGGGCCAGGGCACACCCACCGAACTGGCGGTGATCCAGCAGATCGACCCGCTGTATATCAACTTCACGCAGTCCGCCTCGGAGGCCCTCAAACTGAAGGCCGCCATGGCCAGCGGCAAGTACAAGCAGTCCGGTGCCAATGCGGCCAACGTGCGCGTGGTGCTGGAAGACGGCAGCGTGTATCCGCAGACCGGCCGCCTGCTGTTCACCGACCTCACCGTGGACGCCACCAGCGGCCAGGTGACCCTGCGTGCCGAAGTCCCCAACCCCGAGCGCGCCCTGCTGCCCGGCCTGTACGTGCGCGTGCGTCTGGAACAGGCCCAGGTGGACAACGGCATCCTGCTGCCCCAGCAGGCCGTCACCCGCTCCGGCAAGGCCGACACGGTGATGGTGGTGGGCCCCGACAACCACGTCACACCGCGCGTGGTCAAGCTCGGCCCGGCCCAGGGTTCCAACTGGGTGGTGCTCGACGGCCTGAAGTCGGGCGAACAGGTCATGGTGGACGGCTTCCAGAAGCTGCCCCGCGGCAAGCCGGGCGACCCGATCGTCGTCCAACCCGTGCCGTGGCAACCGCAAGGTGCCGCCAAGGCCCCAGCGGCGCCAGCGTCCGCCGCCAGCCAGCCCGCCGCAACGCCGGCCCAACAATAAGAACCAGGAGCGCGGCACATGGCCAAGTTCTTCATCGAGCGCCCCATCTTCGCGTGGGTGATCGCAATTTTCATCATGGTGATCGGCGCTGTCTCGATCACCCAGCTGCCCGTGGCACAGTACCCCACCGTGGCTCCCCCCACCATCCAGGTGACCGTGGCCTACCCCGGCGCAACGGCGCAGACACTGGAAGACAACGTGCTGTCCGTCATCGAGCGCGAGATGAACGGCGCCACCGGCCTGGCCTACATGGAGACCACCAGCCAGGCCAACGGCACCGGCACCATCGTGCTGAGCTTCGAGCCCGGCACCAACGACGACCTGGCCCAGGTGGATGTGCAAAACCGCCTGTCGCGGGCCACGCCGCGCCTGCCGGCGGCCGTCACCCAGCAAGGCGTGCGCGTCGAGAAATCGCGATCCAACTTTCTGCTGTTTTCCATCCTCACGTCCGACAACCCGGACATAAACATCGACGCGCTCAACGACTACGCTGCCCGCAACGTGGTGCCCGAACTCCAGCGCCTGCCTGGCGTGGGCGGCGTGACGCAGTTCGGCTCCGAGCGCGCCATGCGCATCTGGATCGACCCGGCCAAGCTCAAGGGTTTCAACCTGTCGCTGGATCAGGTCAATGCCTCCATCCGCGCGCAAAACGTGCAGGTGTCCGCCGGCAACCTGGGCGAGCTGCCCAGCCCAGCGGGCCAGACCATATCGGCCACCATTGTCGTGAAGGGCCAGCTGTCCACACCCGAAGAGTTTGGCAACGTCATCCTGCGCGCCAACACCGACGGCTCCACCGTGCGCCTGAAAGACGTGGCGCGTATCGAGCTGGGCGCGCAGACCTACAACTTCAGCGGCCGGCTCAATGGCTCGCCCTCGGTGGGCATGGGCGTGCAGCTCACCTCCAGCGCCAATGCGCTGGCCACTGCCGACGCCGTCAAGTCCAAGCTGGCCGAGCTTCAAAGGTACTTCCCGCAGGGCGTGGCCTACACCATCCCCTACGACACCTCCACCTTCATCTCGGTGTCCATCGAAAAAGTGGTCTATACCCTGCTTGAAGCGATCGGACTGGTGTTTCTGGTGATGTTCCTGTTCCTGCAGAACTTCCGTTACACCATCATCCCCACCATCGTGGTGCCGGTGGCCTTGCTGGGCACCTTTGGCGCACTGCTGGCCATGGGGTTCTCGATCAACGTGCTGACCATGTTCGGCATGGTGCTGGTGATCGGCATCGTGGTGGACGACGCCATCGTGGTCGTGGAAAACGTCGAGCGCATCATGGCTGAAGAAGGCCTGCCACCGCTGCAAGCCACGCGCAAGGCCATGGGCCAGATCTCCAGCGCCGTGATCGGGATGACCGTGGTGCTGGTGTCCGTGTTCGTGCCGCTGGCCTTCTTTGCAGGCTCGACGGGCAACATTTACCGCCAGTTCGCGGTCACCATGGCCACGTCCATCGCATTTTCGGCCTTCCTGGCGTTGTCGCTCACCCCCGCGCTGTGCGCCACCCTGCTCAAGCCCGTGACCGAGGGACACCACGACAAAACAGGCTTCTTTGGCTGGTTCAACCGGTCCTTCAAGCACGCCACGCACAGCTACGAGTCCTTTCTGGCCAGGCTCGTGCGCCGCAGCGGCCGCATGATGATCATCTACGCCGTGCTGCTGGGCGCGGTGGCGGTGGTGTACATGCGTCTGCCGACCTCGTTCCTGCCCAATGAAGACCAGGGCTTTCTGATCTCCAACGTGCAACTGCCCCCTGGCGCCTCGCAAGAGCGCACCCGTGCAGCATTGACCAAGGTGGAAGAGTTCATGCTCAAACAGCCTGAAGTGCGCGACATCGTCACCGTTTCGGGCTTTTCGTTCTCGGGTCAGGGGCAAAACGCCGGCCTGGCCTTCATCACCCTCAAGGACTGGAGCGAGCGCCCCGGTCCCGACCAGACCGCGCAGGCCGTGGCCGGTCGCGCCATGGGCGCGCTGGGCGGCTTTCGCGATGCGTTCATCTTCACGCTCAGCCCGCCACCCATCCCCGAACTGGGCTCGGCGTCCGGCTTCACCTTCCGCCTGCAAGACCGCGGCAGCAAGGGTCACGATGCGCTACTGGCGGCACGCAATCAGCTGCTGGGCATGGCCTCGCAAAGCAAGGTGCTCGCCGCCGTGCGCCCCGACGGCATGGAGGACGCGCCACAGATGCAGATTGACATCGACCGCGACAAGGCCAACGCCCTGGGCGTGTCCTACGACCGCATCGCCAGCGCGCTGGCGACGGCGCTGGGCTCCACATACGTGAACGACTTCCCCAACCAGGGCCGCCTGCAACGGGTAGTGGTGCAGGCCGACGGGTTTGCGCGCATGCAGCCCGAGTCGGTGCTCGACATCCCTATCCTCAACGACAAGGGCCAGGTGCTACCCCTGTCCACGTTTGCGTCCACGCGCTGGATCACCGGCGCCATGCAGACCGTGCGCTACAACGGCTATCCGTCGATGAAGATCGCCGGTGACGCCGCCCCGGGCTACAGCACGGGCGACGCCATGGCAGAGATGGAGCGCCTTGCCTCCCAGCTACCCGAAGGCTTTGGCTTTGAGTGGACCGGCCAGTCCCGCGAGGAAAAACTTGCCGGCTCGCAAGCCCTCGTGCTGTATGCGTTCGCGCTGCTGGCGGTGTTTTTGTGCCTGGCGGCGCTGTACGAGAGCTGGTCCATTCCGTTCTCGGTGATGCTGGTCGTACCGCTGGGCGTGCTGGGCGTGGTGCTGGGCGTGCTGCTGCGCGGCATGGCCAACGACGTGTACTTCCAGATCGGTCTGGTGACCATCATTGGTCTGTCGGCCAAGAACGCCATCCTGATCGTCGAATTTGCCAAGGACCTGCAGGCCCAGGGCAAGAACATCATCGAGGCCGCGCTGGAAGCCGCCCACCTGCGCTTTCGCCCCATCGTCATGACCTCGCTGGCGTTCACGCTGGGCGTCGTGCCGCTGTATCTGGCCTCCGGCGCGAGCTCGGCCAGCCAGCGCGCCATCGGCACCGGTGTGGTCGGCGGCATGATCACCGGTACCGTCCTCGCCGTGGTTTTCGTGCCCGTGTTCTTTGTGGTGGTGCGCAGCCTGTTCCGGGGCAGCGAGCGACAGCACGATCACGACGCCAAACTGGCCCAGCAGCACAGCAGCAGCGGCACAGAAGCCTGAAGCCCCCCGCCGGAGCAAGACACCATGCACAAGCACAACCTGCACAGCACGCGCCCGGCGCGTGCCCTGTCCACCCTGACGGCAGCGGTACTGCTGGCCGGATGCAGCTTCATCCCGCACTACGAGCGGCCCGCGGCGCCAGTGCCGCCAACCTACCCGCTGGCAAGTGCCAGCGCTGCAGCCCCCCAGAGCGCCGCCAGCATCGACTGGAAGGAATACTTCACCGACCCCCGCCTGCAGCGGCTGATCGGCATGGCCCTGGGCAACAACCGCGACCTGCGCGTGGCCATGCTCAATGTCGAGCAGGCGCGCGCGCAATTCCAGATCCAGCGCGCCAACCAGTTCCCCACGGTCAACGCCATCGCCAGCGGCACGCGCCAACCCAGCGCGACCACGGGCAGCTACGCCAATCAGTTCCAGGTGGGTTTGGGCATCTCGGCCTGGGAGATCGACTTCTTCGGGCGCGTGGCGGCCCTCAAGGAGCAGGCCCTGGCCCAGTACCTGGCCACGGACGAGGCGCGCAAGTCGGCGCAGATCAGCCTGGTGGCGGCCGTGGCCTCGGGCTGGCTCACACTGATGGCCGACGAGGAGCTGCTCGACATCTCGCGTCGCACGCTGGAAACGCGCGATGAGTCGGTCAAGCTCACACGCCTGCGCCTGGAGAACGGCGTGAGCTCCGAGCTCGACAACCGCCAGGCCGAGAGCCTGGCCCAGGCCGCACGCGCCACCTATGCGCAGCAGCAGCGCCAGCGCATGCTCGATGAAAACGCGCTGGTCCTGCTACTGGGCCAGCCGCTGCCCGACGACATCCGTGCCAGCCTGCCCTCCTCGCGCCTGGCCGACGCCACGCCCATGCAGGCGCTGCCCGCGGGCCTGCCTTCCGACCTGCTGGTGCGCCGCCCGGACGTGCGCATGGCCGAGCAGCAGTTGATCGGCGCCAACGCCAACATCGGCGCGGCGCGCGCGGCGTTTTTCCCGCGCATCTCGCTCACCGCCCAGTTCGGCACCGTGAGCGATGAGCTGTCGGGGCTGTTCAAGAGCGGCTCGTGGGCGTTCTCTCTGGCGCCGCAACTGGCCCTGCCGATCTTCGATGCCGGCCGCAACCAGGCGGGGTTGGAGTCCGCGCGCGCGGGCCGCGAAATCGCCGTGGCCCAGTACGAGAAGTCCATCCAGACCGCGTTCCGCGAGGTGTCCGACGCCCTGGCCGGCCAGGCCACGCTGCAGGAGCAGGTCGACGCCCAGCGTGCCCAGGCGCAGGCGGATGCCAAACGCTTCGAGCTGTCGGACCTGCGCTATCGCAACGGCGTGGCCAGCTACCTGGACCTGCTGGATGCGCAGCGCTCGCTGTTCGCCACCCAGCAGTCGCTGGTGGTGACACGCCTGCAGCAACTGCAGAACCAGGTGACGCTCTACAAGGTGCTGGGCGGCGGCTGGACCGCTCCCGCCGAAGAGACCCCACGCTCCTGACATAGGTCACGACGCGCGCCTGCCCGTTTTTTCCCCAACGGGCGGGCGTGGAGCGCGCTCCTATAATCGAAAAGTCTTTTCCCTTCAGCCCCCAGTACAACAGAATCACCAGAGGATCCCATGAGCGACACCCACGACGAAGCGCATACCGGACCGATCAAGAACCCCAAGCAACTCCTGGTCACCGTCATTTTTGCGTTTGTGCTCCCGGTGTTCGCCATCATCGGCCTGGTGCTGTTCGTCACGGCCGACAAGAAGCCGGCGGCCGGCTCCGCCAACCCCGAACTGGCCGTGGCCCAGCGCATCCAGAAGATCGGCAACGTCGAGGTGCGCGACGCCAACCGCCCGCTGCGCACAGGCGAAGCCGTCTTCCAGGGGCAGTGTGCCGCCTGTCACGCCACCGGCGCCGCGGGCGCGCCCAAGCTGGGCGACGCCGCCGCCTGGGCGCCGCGCATTGCCACGGGCTTCGAAGCCCTGGTGCAATCGGCCCTCAAGGGCAAGGGCGCCATGGCACCGCAGGGTGGCGGCGACTTCGACGACACCGAGATCGCGCGCGGCGTGGCCTACATGGCCAATGCCGCCGGCGCCAAGTTCGAGGAGCCCAACCGTCCCGGCGCCGAAGGCGGCGCGGCCGCTGCGAGCGCACCTGCCTCCAACTAAGGCCCTTTTCGCCTCGTCACAAGCCGGCCGCGTGCCGGCTTGTTGGTTTCTGGCCGGGGGTTTTCTGCAGTGCGCGTTACGCCGGCAGTGGGCCCGCAACCGCCTGCGGGCTCGGCACAAAGCCGTAGGCACCGGGCAGGTCGGCCGCCAGCACCTCGCGTGGCGTCCAGCGGCCCTGATCGATCTGGCGCGCCAACGCCTCCACATCCAGGCTGTGCACCAGGCCCAGGCCGGCGGTGCAGGCCAGGTACACGCGGCCGGCCTCGTCCACCAGGCACTCATTCACCCGACCGGCCGGCCGGCCGGTGTGCGCCACGGGCTCGCCGTCGGCGCCCAGACGCCAAATCAGCGGTGTGGCCTCCAGTTCCACATAGACGCGCTGCGGTCCGTTCTGGAAGAACCAGCGGCCTTCACCATCCGCCTCATAGTTGCGGTGGATGAATTCGATCAGCTTGGCATGCTCCAGCCGCGTTCCGCGCGCCACGGCGAAGCCCCCCTGTAACTGCACGGCGTCATCGCGCAGGTACCAGTGGCCGCGCGCATCCAGCCCCAGCCAGCCGTAGCAGGCCGGCACGTTGGGCCATTTGGCGATGGCCTGCTTGACGATGTCATCCATGACAGCGATTGTGCGCCCTCGTCCGCGCCCCCGCAGGCATTCACCCCAGCGCCGCGTGGTCGGCCAGCCAGGCAGCCACGGCTTCGGGCAGGGCACGCACATGGCCGGGCCAGCCGCCCTGCGCAAAGCCGACGTGGCCGCCATGCGCCGGCTGCCAGAGCGTGACCGCGGGCGCCACCTCACCGTCGCACGGCAGGCTGGCGCCGGGCACGAAGGGATCGTTGCGCGCATTGACCAGCAGCGCCGGCACGCGCACCGCAGGCAGCAGCGGCTTGGCCGACGCGCGGCGCCAGTAGTCGTCCGCATCGCGAAAGCCGTGCAGCGGCGCGGTGAAGAGGTCGTCAAAAGCGTGCAGGTCGCGCGCGGCCAGCAGGGCCGCCCGGTCGAACAGGCCGGGGTACTGCGCCAGCTTGGCCAGCGCCTTGGGCACCATGGTGCGCAGGAACATGCGCGTGTACACCTGCCGGTTGAAGCCCCGCCCGATGGCGTGGCCGCCGGCCGCCAGGTCCAGCGGAGCGCACACGCTGGCGATGGCGTCCGCGCTGGCGAGCGCGCTGCCGCCCTGCTCGCCGGCCCAGCGCATCAGCGCATTGCCGCCCAGCGACACCCCCACGGCCAGCAGCGGCGCCCGCGCCCCACCGCCGGTCCGCTGCAACCCGGCCAGGCGCCGGAGGATCCAGTCGATCTCTTCATGGTCGCCCGAATGGTAGGCGCGCGGCGCGCGGTTGATCTCGCCGCTGCAGCCGCGAAAATGCGGCACGGCAAAACCCCAGCCGCGCTCGCGGGCCACGCCGGCGAAGGCCTGCGCATAGTGGCTGCGCGACGAGCCTTCCAGTCCATGGAACAGCACCAGCAGCGGCGCGGGGGCCGCGCCCGCCGCGGCACACGGCCACAGGAAGTCCACGTCCACGAAGTCGCCGTCGGGCGCCAGCCAGCGCTCGCGCACATAGGCCGGCGGCGGCCCCAGCGTGCGCCGCGCCCACAGCGCGGGCCAGATGGTCTGTGCATGGCCGCCGGGCAACCACCAAGGCGCTTCATATTTCATAGCTGGCAGCGCTTGCTGGTATTGTGCTAAAGGCCCATTTGATCCATAAACCAGCCTACCAAAGGCTTGGCATCAATGCAGCAGGTGCCCGGCGGGCGCAGCGCCCTCGGCCTCGTGCATGCCGGCGGCGCTGGCATGGTGCGCCACCAGGCGCCAGCCTTGCGGGGTCTTGTGGTAGACGTTGGTGGCCTGTACCACGGCCTCGCGCGGACCGTCGGGCAGCATCACACGCACATGTTCCAGCACGCTGTGCACGGCACTCGCCAGGGCCTGCACGCGCATCACCTGCGCGGGATGCACGTTGAGGCCGCCCTGCTGCAGCAAGGTGGCGAACGCCGCGCGGATGGCGGCGGGCCCCACGTGGCGCGCGGCGCCGGGGTGCACGCAGACGATGTCGTCCTCGTCGGCCCAGCAGGCCATCACGCGCTCCACGTCGCCGGCTTGCAGGGCGTCGTAGAACGCGGCTTCCAGATCGTCGGGGGAACCGGCCAGGGCGGCCGCGCGCAGCGGGGTTCGGGGCATGGCGAAGTGTCGGTGGTTGCAACCCAGCCGCGTATTGTGCCGTTCGATGGCCCTGTCATGCGCCTGGCCGATGCATGCACAATGATCGGCATGCGCGGCGCCGTGCCGCCCGTCTTTCTTCTGCATTGAAAAGGCCTCTTCACCATGAAACGACTCATCGCCATGCTTTCCGCCGTGCTGGCCCTCTCGGGCTGCGGCTACAACGACTTCCAGCGCCTGGACGAGCAGTCCAAGGCCGCGTGGAGCGAAGTGCTCAACCAGTACCAGCGCCGCGCCGACCTGGTGCCCAACATCGTGGCCACCGTCAAGGGCGAGGCGGCGTTCGAGCAGGAGACGCTGACCAAGGTGATCGAGGCGCGCGCCAAGGCCACCTCGATCCAGGTGACGCCCGAAACCCTCAACAACCCCGAGGCGTTCAACAAGTTCCAGCAGGCGCAGGGCGAGCTGTCCAGCGCGCTGTCGCGCCTGATGGTGGTGGCCGAGCGTTACCCGCAGCTGCAGGCCAACCAGGCCTTCCGCGACCTGCGCGTGACGCTGGAGGGCACCGAGAACCGCATCACCGTGGCACGCAACCGCTACATCCAGACCGTGCAGGAGTACAACGTGCTCGCACGCAGCTTCCCCACCAACCTCACGGCCATGGTGTTCGGCTATGAACCCAAGCCCAGCTTCACGGTGGCGAACGAGGCCGAGATCTCTGCGCCGCCCCAGGTGGATTTCTCCAGCCCCGCACCCGCCTCCAAGCCCTGACATCGGGGTTGTAAGCAAAATATGCCGCTAGCGCTTGCCCTTCAAGCGCTGATAGCTATATTTCTTGTAGCTATCGGAGCCCTCCCCGCCACCGCGCAGCCGCTGCGCGCGGTGCCTGCGCTGCAGGCGCGCGTGATCGACCAGACCGGCACGCTGAACGACGCGCAGCGCCAGAGGCTGGAGGCGCGGCTGGCCGCCATCGAGCAGCAGCACGGCTCGCAGGTGGTGGTGCTGATGGTGCCCACCACCGCGCCCGAGGACATCGCCGCCTTCGCCAACCGCGTGGGCAACGCCTGGAAGATCGGCCGCAAGGACGTGGGCGATGGCGTGCTGGTGGTCGTGGCCAAGGACGACCGGCGCATGCGCATCGAGGTGGCCAAGGCGCTGGAAGGCGCCATACCCGACATCGCCGCCGCGCGCATCATCGACGGCGCGATGAAGCCGCGCTTTCGCGAGGGCGACTTTGCCGGCGGGCTGGACGCCGCGGTGCAGCAAATCGGCGCGCGCATCGCGGGCGAAAACCTGCCCGCGCCGCAAAGCAGCCAGCAAGGCGACGGGCAGGGCCGCGGCGCGTCCGCGGGCTTTGACTGGACAGACCTGGCCGTCTTCCTCTTCTTCGGCGTGATGGTGGCGGGCCCCGTGGTGCGCCGGCTGTTCGGCCAGCGCCTGGGCGGCCTGGTGATGGGCGGCGGCGCTGGGTTCCTGGCCTTCATCGTCACCTCCAGCCTGCTGCTGGCGGGTGGCGCGGGGCTGCTGGCGCTGCTCTACACCTGGATCTTTGCGGGCCGCGGCGGCCCCGTGGTGTGGCACGGCGGCGGCTGGGGAGGCGGTCACGGCGGTGGCTGGGGCGGTGGAGGCGGTGGTGGATTCGGCTCGGGCGGCGGCGGAGATTTCGGCGGCGGCGGTGCATCGGGCGACTGGTAGGGCGGCAAGCACAGAGCGAAACACCATGGTCACACCCTCTTCATCCCCACCTTCCGGCGTGCTGGCGCGCCTGACGCGGCTGCTGCGGCACCGTTGGTCCGACGGCGGCCTGCACCAGGCCCTGCCACCCGAGGTGCTGGAGCGCCTGGGCCAGCGCGTGGCCGCCAGCGAGCGCCGCCACACCGGCCAGATCCGCATCTGCGTGGAAGGCGGCCTGCCGCTGTCGTACCTGTGGCGCGGCGCCACGGCGCGCGAGCGCGCGGTCACGCAGTTCGGCAAGCTGCGTGTGTGGGACACCGAACACAACAACGGCGTGCTCATCTACCTGATGCTGGCCGAGCATGCCATCGAGATCGTGGCCGACCGCGCTCTAGCGCGCCGCGTGCCCCCGGCGACATGGCGCAGCATGGTGTCGCACATGGCCGAGGCCTTCCGCCAAGGCCGGTACGAGGACGGTCTGACCCAGGCGCTGAGCGAGGTCTCTGCGCTGCTCGTGGAGCACTTCCCGGCCACCGAGGGCGTGGACCGGCCGAACGAGCTGCCCGACGCTCCCGTCATCCCGGGCACGGTGGACTGAGTACCAGAGCACGCCTTGCGAGGCGGAACTCCCTTTTCGATCACTCCTTCAGGGCAGCGCCCAGACGCGCCCCGCCCCCACCGCGAAGCGCTGGCGCCCCGGCGCGGCGGGCACGGCATGGCCGCCGGTGAACTCGCCAAAAGCCGGCAACACCAGCAGTCCCGGCTCCGCCACGAAACAGGGCATGCGCAACGCATCGCGCCCGCCGCCGTACAGCACGGCCGTGGGGTGCAGGTGTCCGGCCAGCACCCACTGCCCCGCGCGGTGCTGTGGATGGTGGCAGCAGGCGAAAGGTCCCAGAGACCAAGGCTCCTCCACGATGCGCGCGCCCAGCCACGCCGGCGGGTCGCCCGCGTGGCGGTCGTGGTTGCCGCGCACCAGCACCAGTTCCAGTGCCGCATGGTCCTCGCGCCAAGCGGCCAACGCGCGCAGCAACGCGGGCGCGTGGGCCTCGGCCGCATGCAGGAAGTCGCCGAGCACCACCAGGCGCTGCACGCCGGAGTGGCGCGCCAGCAACTGCGCCAGCCGAGCCAGGTTGCCCCGCGTGGTGCCCGCGGGCACGGGCAGGCCGCGCGCGCGGAAGGTGGCGGCCTTGCCCAGGTGCAGGTCGGCCAGGCACAGCATGGCGCCCTCCGGCCACCACAGCGCGCGCTCGGGCAGCAGCCACACGGTGGTGCCGGCCAGGTCCACGGCCAGGTCGGCGGGCGGATCAGGCGCATGCATGGGTCACAGGCGCGGCAACGGGCGCGAAGGTTTGCGCGCGCGGCGCCCGTGCCCTCGGAGGCATCGGCAAAGTCCAGCGTGCCGCGCAGTGCGTCGGTGACGGCGGACGATGCTTCCTGCCGCGGGGGGGCGGCGCGCCGGCGGCGCGGCGGGTCAGGGGGCACGACGTCCTGCACCGGCGGGGCGGGTACGGGTTTGCGCGCGCTGGCGGCGGCTTCCATGTCGCCCAGCATGCGCGCGATGCGGTCGGCCAGCGCCTCGTTGCTGAGCTGCTCGCGAAAGCGCTCCACCATCAGCGGAAAGGCCAGCGGCCCGGGTCGCACGAGAGGCTGCACCATGAGCTGCTGCGCCTGCATGCGTGTGAGCGTCGCCAGCAGCTGTGCCACGTCCAGCTCCTGGCTCAGCACTTCCTGGTCGGCCTGGCGCAGCAGCAGGTTGCCCGCGTCATAACGCCGAAAGACCTCGAAGAACAACTGGGAAGACGCCTGCAGCTGGCGCGCACTGCGCTGCTCGCCCGGGTGGCTTTGAAAGATGAGCCCCGCCACGCGCGCAATCTCGCGAAAGCGCCGGCGCGCCATCTCGGTGGCGTTGAGGCTGGCCAGCACCTCGTGCAGCAACGCTGCGCGCGCGTCACGCTCTTGCGGCACCGACTCGGGCGCCGTGGCGTTGGCAGTGTTGCGAATGGCCAGCGCCTCGTCGGGCGCCAGAGCGTGCGCCTGCCGGGCGGCCTGCGGCGCGGCGGCGTCGGTGCGCAGCAGGTCGGGCAGCAAGGCCGGCCAGTCGCGTTCTGTGGCGGACAGCAGCTCCAATCCATAGTCGTTCACGGCGATCGAGAAGGTGCCCGGCACCCCCTGGGCCGCACGCCAGGCGAACAGGCTGGCCAGCCCGATGTGCGCATGCCGGCCGGCAAACGGGTAGAGGAACAGGTGCCAGCCCTCGCGCGTGCGCAGCGTTTCGGCCAGCAGCGTGCCCGGCGTGGGCAGGGCGGACCAGCGGCGCTGCACCTCCAGCAGCGGGCGCACGGCGCGCAGCTCGGGGCTGGCGTAGCGGCCCCGCCCCGCCTGCGCGAGCTGTTGCACCACGTAGTCGGCCAGCACGGTGGACAGCGGCATGCGCGAGCCGTTCCAGCGCGGCACCGTGGGCTGGCGCCCCGGCGCGCGCCGCACGAAGGCGGTCATCTCGCGCGTGCGCACCAGTTCCAGCACCTGCCCGGCGAACACGAAGCAATCGCCCGGCGACAGCCGCGCGATGAAGCCCTCTTCCACCGCGCCCAGGCGAGCGCCCTGCAGAATCTGCACCTGCATGCTGGCATCGCTCACGATGGTGCCGATGTTGGCGCGGTGGCGGCGTGCCAGGCGCGCATCGGGCAGGCGCCACACACCGTTCTCGTCCGGCACGACACGGCAGTAGTCCGGGTAGGCCGCCAGGGCGCTGCCGCCACGCGCAACGAAGTCCAGGCACCACTGCCACACGCCGCGCGGCAGCGCGCGGTACGCGGCCGTGCGGCGCACCTCGGCATACAGCGCCTCGGGCTCGAAGCCCCCGCCCAGCGCCACCGTGGCCAGGTGCTGCACCAGCACGTCGACAGGCTGGTGCGGCGAGACGCGCTTTTCCACCCGCCCGGCATGCACCGCGGCGCGCGCGGCGGCGGCCTCCACCAACTCCAGGCTGTGCGTGGGCACCAGCGTGATGCGCGAGGGCCGCCCTGGTGCGTGGCCCGAGCGGCCGGCGCGCTGCAGCAGGCGCGCCACGCCCTTGGCCGAGCCGATCTGCAGCACGCGCTGTACCGGCAGGAAGTCCACGCCCAGGTCCAGGCTGCTGGTGCAGACCACGGCGCGCAGGCTGCCGCTCTTGAGCCCCGCCTCCACCCATTCGCGCACACCGCGGTCCAGCGAGCCGTGGTGGATGGCGATCTGCCCCGCCCAGTCCGGCCGCGCGTCCAGCAGCGCCTGGTACCACTGCTCGGCCTGCGAGCGCACGTTGACGAACACCAGCGTGGTGCCGGGCGACTCCTCCAGCGCGCGCACCACCGCCGGCAGCATGGCCAGGCCCAGGTGGCCGGCCCAGGTGAAGCGCTCGGGCCGCTCGGGCAGCAGGGTGTCCACCACCAGGCGCTTTTCCACGCGGCCGCGCACCAGCGTGCCGCCCTCCCGGCCCAGCAGCGTCTGCATGGCCTCGGGCAGGTTGCCCAGCGTGGCCGACATGCCCCAGACCATGAGCCGCGGGTTCCAGCCCGCGAGCCGCGCCAGCGCCAACTGCACCTGCACGCCGCGTTTGTTGCCCAGCAGCTCGTGCCATTCATCCGCCACCACCAGGCGCACGCGGGCCAGTTGCTCGCGCGAGTCCGCGCGCGCCAGCAGCAGCGACAGGCTTTCGGGGGTGGTGACGAGCACCGTGGGCAGACGCCGCGCCTGGGCGCTGCGTTCGGCGCTGCCGGTATCGCCCGTGCGTGCGCCCAGGCTCCAGCGCGCCAGGCCGGCATGCTGTGCGGCCAGGGCCTGCAGCGGCGCCACCAGCGCACGCAGCGTGTCGGCGGCCAGCGCGCGCATGGGCGTGATCCACACCACGGTGAGTGGTGCGGTCTGCGGTGCTGCTTCGTTATTTATAGCGTGTACCGCCGGATGGACGGGCGCTACAGGCCGTTTTGACTCCAAGTCCGCAAAGGCCTGCAGCGCCCCGAGCCACACCGCATAAGTCTTGCCGGCGCCCGTGGTGGCATGCAGCAGGCCCGAGCGTCCCTGCGCGATGGCGCGCCACACCTGGCGCTGGAAGGCGAATGGCGCCCAGCCGCGCGTGGCCAGCCAGCCGGTTGCGAGGGGGAAGCGCGGGGCGGTCACGGCACCCCCCGTTGCACCGCGCGGCCAAGGCATTGCCGCCGCGCGGGCCATGGCATTTCGAGGGAAAATCGCCTGCAGCGCCCGTCCATCCAGCGCCAACAGCTCTTGTATTCATAGCACCAGATCATGGCGTAGCAGGCAACAGCGCTGCCAGCGTATCCAGCGAATCAGCCTCGTCCACCGGCTTGTCTTCACGCCAGCGCAGCATGCGCGGGAAGCGCACGGCGATGCCGCTCTTGTGCCGCGCGCTGCGCGCTATGCCCTCAAAGCCCAGCTCGAACACCAGCGTGGGCCGCACGCTGCGCACCGGGCCGAAGCTCTCCACCGTGGTCTTGCGGATGATGGCGTCCACCCGCGCCATCTCGGCATCGGTGAGGCCCGAATACGCCTTGGCAAACGGCACCAGAGTGCGCCCCTGGGTGCCCTGCGGCGCACTCCACACGGCGAACGTGTAGTCGCTGTACAGGCTGGCGCGGCGCCCATGGCCGCGCTGCGCATAGATGAGCACGGCGTCCACGCTCATCGGGTCGATCTTCCACTTCCACCAGATACCCACGTCCCGGGTGCGGCCCACACCATAGTGCGCCGTGCGCCCTTTGAGCATCATGCCCTCCACGCCCAGGGCACGCGCGCTGTCCCGCAGGCGGGCCAGTTCGGCCCAGCTCTGTCCCGGCAGCACCGGGCTGGGCACCAGCGCCGGGTGGTCGACGCGCGCCAGCAGCGCGTCCAGCCGCGCGCGCCGCGCCTGCAGCGGCAGGCCTCGCAGGTCCTGGCCGTGTTCCTCCAGCAGATCGTAGGCCAATAGCACCACGGGCACCTCGCGCAGCAGCTTGGCGCCCAGCGACTTGCGGCCGATGCGCTTTTGCAGGTCGGCAAACGGGCGCGGCTGCGCCGGCGCAGCCGCTCGCGCTGGCTGCCAGACGACGATCTCGCCGTCGAGCACCGTGCCGTCGGGCAGGGCTTCGTCGCCCAGCGCCTGCAGCTCGGGGAAGCGATCGGTCACCAGCTCCTCCCCGCGCGACCACAGCCAAGTGGCGCCCGCGCGCCGCACGAGTTGGGCGCGGATGCCGTCCCACTTCCATTCCACGATCCAGTCCGCCGGCGGGCCGAGCGCGGCGTCAAACTGCGCCACCGGCAGCTGCAGCGGGTGCGCCAGAAAGAAGGGATAGGGATGGCCCTGGGCTTCCACAGCCTGCGCGCCCGCACCATCTCCCTGGGGCGCCACGAGGCGCTGGTAGTCGGCCGCCCCGGGCTGCGCGCCCACGTGGGTGTAGCCCATGAGGCGCTGGGCGATGCGCTTGGCGTCCACGCCGCTCACGGCCGCGAGCGCCTGCGTGACCTGCAAGCGCGACACGCCCACGCGGAAGGCCCCCGTGATGAGCTTGAAGTACACCAGCCGCTCCTCGGGCGCCAGCCGCGCCCATTGCGCACCCAGCCGTTCAGCCTGGGTGTCGGGCGCCAGGCCGCGCAGCGGCAAGAGGTGTTCGCGCATCCATGCGGCCAGCCCCAGGGCGTGCGCCTGCGTGGGCGGGGGCAGCAGCAGTGCGATGGTCTCTGCCAGATCGCCCACAGCCTCGTAGCTTTCGTCGAACAGCCATTCCGGCAACCCCGCCGCCTCGCGCGCCACCGCGCGCAGCAGCTTGGTGGGCACGAGTTGGCGTGGTTTGCCACCCGCGAGGAAGTAGACGGCCCAGGCGGCATCCTCGGGTGGCGCACCCCGCAGATAGTCGCGCAGCGCGGCCTGCTTGACGAGGCTGGACGTGCTGGCATCCAGCGCCTGGTAGAGCGCGGCAAAGGCTTGCATCAGGAGGTGCCTCCGGCCGCGTCGCCTGCGTCGCCTTCCGATGCAGTGGGCGCTGCAGTTGGCGCGTCGGTCGGCGCGGCCTCGTCCTCGTCGCCGTGTTCGGTGGCGAAAGCCTGGGCATCCAGCCCTTGTTCGCGCAGCCAGCGCACCATGACGGCCACGCTGCCATGGGTGACGAACACGCGCTCGGCCCCCGTGGCGGCAATCGCCTGCTGCAGCCCCGGCCAGTCTGCGTGATCGGAGAGCACAAAACCACGATCCACCCCGCGGCGGCGACGCGTGCCGCGCAACTGCATCCAGCCGCTGGCAAAAGCATCGGCGTGGCGTGGGAAGCGGCGCATCCACGGACTGCCTTGGGCCGAGGGCGGCGCCAGCACCAGCGCGGTCTCGCGCGTCGCGGCGTCCAGTGACGCGTCGGTGGCCCCCTGCGTGGGCGGCAGGCGCACGCCGGCGGCGCGGTAAGCGGCATTGAGGGGCTCCACCGCGCCATGCATGAGCAGCGGACCAATGCTGGCATCTACGCCATGCAGGATGCGCTGGGCCTTGCCGAACGCGTAGCAAAACAGCACCGAAGGGCGGCGCAGGGCCGCGTTGGAACGCCACCAGTGGTTGACCTGGGCTTGCAGGACGGCCTGGGCGGGCCAACGGTAGATGGGCAGGCCGAAGGTGGATTCGGTGATGAACGTGTCGCAGCGCACGGGCTCGAACGGCGCGCAGGTGCCGTCGGCCTCCAGCTTGTAATCCCCCGAGGCCACCCATACGCGACCGCCGTGCTCCAGCCGCACCTGGGCCGAGCCCAGCACATGGCCCGCAGGGTGCAGTGAGATACGCACGCCGTTGTGGTGCAGGGGTTCGCCGTAAGCCAGCGTCTGCAAGGCGATGTCCGCCCCCAGCCGACCGCGCAGGACACCCGCACTGTGCTCGTGCGCCAGGTAGTGTCCGTGTCCGCGCCGCGCGTGGTCGCCATGGCCATGGGTGATGACGGCCCGGTCCACCGGCCGCCAGGGGTCGATGTAAAAGCCACCCGGTGGACAATACAGCCCTTCGGGGCGCGCTACCACCAGGTCGCCTGCCGCAGTCTCTGCCAAAGGGTTGACCATGGCCCATGCTAGCGTCGCGTTGGGCCTGGCTGGCGTCGGACGGCGCCGATGGACGAGCGCCATAGCGGGCCCACCCATAACGACAAAAGCCGCCCGAAGGCGGCTTTTGCGATGGAAGGCGACCAGTCGATCAGCGCTTCTGGCGGAACTTGCGCAGCGCGGCAATCTGCGCTGCCATCACGGCCAGCTCGGCCTGGGCGCGCGCCAGATCGATCTCGCTCTTGGCGTTCTTCAGGGCTTCCTCGGCCGCAGCCTTGGCTTCCTGCGCCTTCTGGTCGTCCAGGTCATGGCCACGGATGGCGGTGTCGGACAGCACGGTCACGCAGTCGGGCTGCACTTCCAGAATGCCACCGGCCACGAAAACGAACTCTTCATTGCCGTCAGGCAATTCGATGCGCACCGAACCCGGCTTGATGCGGGTGATGAGTGGCGTGTGGCGCGGATAGATGCCCAATTCGCCCGCTTCGCCGGGCAGCGCGACGAAGCGCGCCTCGCCGGAGAAGATGGACTCTTCGGCACTGACCACATCAACATGGATGGTGTTCATCTTTGCTCCTAGAAAAAGGGAATGGCAAGCCTGTGGGGCTCACGAGGGCCGGACGCGGGGCCGGCCTTCGGACCATCAGGCCACCTTCTTCGCCTTTTCGAAGGCTTCGTCGATGGTGCCCACCATGTAGAAGGCCTGCTCGGGCAGGTGGTCGCATTCGCCAGCCACGATCATCTTGAAGCCGCGGATGGTCTCGGACAGCGGCACGTACTTGCCAGGCGAGCCCGTGAACACCTCGGCCACGTGGAACGGCTGCGACAGGAAACGCTGGATCTTGCGGGCACGGGCCACGACCAGCTTGTCCTCGGGCGCCAGCTCGTCCATACCCAGAATTGCGATGATGTCGCGCAGTTCCTTGTAGCGCTGCAGGGTACCCTGCACTTGGCGGGCCACTTGGTAGTGCTCTTCACCCACGACCTGCGGGTCCAGCTGGCGGCTGGTGGAGTCCAGCGGGTCCACGGCAGGGTAGATACCCAGAGCGGCGATGTCACGCGACAGCACCACGGTGGAGTCCAGGTGGGCGAAGGTGGTGGCGGGCGAGGGGTCGGTCAAGTCGTCGGCAGGCACGTACACGGCCTGAATGGACGTGATGGACCCGACCTTGGTCGAGGTAATACGCTCTTGCAGACGGCCCATTTCCTCGGCCAGCGTCGGCTGGTAGCCCACGGCGGAAGGCATCCGGCCCAGCAGGGCGGACACTTCGGTACCGGCCAGCGTGTAACGGTAGATGTTGTCCACGAAGAACAGCACGTCGCGGCCTTCGTCGCGGAAGGACTCGGCGATGGTCAGGCCGGTCAGGGCCACGCGCAGACGGTTGCCCGGGGGCTCGTTCATCTGGCCGTAGACCATGGCCACCTTGGACTCGCCCAGGTTCTCCAGATTCACGACGCCGGAGTCGGCCATCTCGTGGTAGAAGTCGTTGCCCTCGCGGGTACGCTCACCCACGCCAGCGAACACGGACAGACCCGAGTGCGCCTTGGCGATGTTGTTGATGAGTTCCATCATGTTCACGGTTTTGCCCACGCCGGCACCACCGAACAGGCCCACCTTGCCGCCCTTGGCGAACGGGCACACCAGGTCGATCACCTTGATGCCGGTCTCGAGCAGTTCCTGCGAAGGGCTCAGCTCGTCATAAGCGGGGGCCTTGCGGTGGATGGAAGCCGTCAGGCTCTGGTCCACGGGGCCGCGCTCGTCGATGGGGTTGCCCAGCACGTCCATGATGCGGCCCAGCGTGGCCTTGCCCACGGGCACGGTGATGGGGTTGCCGGTGTTCGTGACCATCAGGCCACGCTTGAGGCCGTCCGAAGAACCGAGCGCAATGGTACGCACCACGCCATCGCCCAGCTGCTGCTGCACTTCCAGCGTCAGGGGCGAGCCCTCGAGCTTCAGGGCGTCATACACCTTGGGCAGCTGGTCGCGCGGGAACTCCACGTCCACCACGGCGCCGATACATTGAACAATCTTGCCTTGCACTTGAGCCATTTGATTTGCTCCAAAAATTTAAACCGAGACCCGAAGGCGGCGTCAGACTGCCGCGGCACCTGCAACGATCTCCGAAAGTTCTTTCGTGATCGCCGCTTGGCGCGTCTTGTTGTAGACCAGCTTGAGCTCGTTGATGACGTTACCGGCGTTGTCGGTGGCGGCCTTCATGGCCACCATGCGCGCGGACTGCTCCGAGGCCATGTTCTCTGCCACTGCCTGGTAGATCAGCGACTCGACATAGCGCACCAGCAGTTCGTCGATCACGCTCTGCGCGTCAGGCTCGTAGATGTAATCCCAACCATGGCCGGTCTTCTGGGCCTGCATTTGCTCGGACGACAGGGGCAGCAACTGCTCCACCACCGATTCCTGCTTCATGGTGTTGATGAACTTGGTGTAGCTGAGGTACACCGCGTTGATCTTGCCTTCCGCGTAAGCATCCAGCAGCACCTTCACCGGTCCGATCAGCTTGTCCAGGTGCGGCGTATCGCCCAGCCCGGTGGCATGCGCCACGACCTTGGCACCCACGCGGTTGAGGAAGCCCAACCCCTTGTTGCCAATAGCGACGGACTGCACATCGACACCCGTAGACTGCAGTTCGCGCAGCTTGGTGGTGACGGCGCGCAGCACGTTGGTGTTCATACCTCCGCACAGGCCCTTGTCGGTCGTCACGACAATAATGCCAGCCGCCTTCGCATCGTTCGCCTTCATGAAAGGGTGCACGTACTCAGGGTTGGCCTCGCCGAGGTGGGCGGCAATGTTGCGCACCTTCTCGGCATAGGGTCGGGCGGCACGCATGCGGTCTTGCGCCTTGCGCATCTTGGACGCGGCCACCATTTCCATGGCCTTGGTGATCTTCTTGGTGTTTTCCACCGATTTGATCTTGCCGCGTATTTCCTTACCTGCTGCCATGATGGTTCCTCGTCCGATTTAAACGAACGACTTCTTGAACGCCGTGATGGCTTGCGTCAGTTCGGCCTCGTCCTTGCCTTCCTTGTCGAACGCGCGGTTCTGCTGCAGGCGGTCCAGCAGCGCACCGTGGCTCGTCTTCAGGTACTGGTGCAGGCCGGCTTCGAAGGCCAGCACCTTCTTCACGTCCACGTCGTCCAGGAAGCCCTTGTTCACCGTGAAGAGCGTCGCGCCCATCAGGGCCGTGCTCAGCGGGCTGTACTGGGGCTGCTTGAGCAGTTCCGTCACGCGGGCGCCGCGATCCAGCTGCTTGCGCGTGGCTTCGTCCAGGTCGGAGGCGAACTGTGCGAACGCCGCGAGTTCACGGTACTGGGCCAGGTCGGTACGGATACCGCCGGACAGGCCCTTGATCAGCTTGGTCTGGGCGGCACCACCCACGCGCGACACCGAGATACCGGCGTTGATGGCGGGGCGGATACCAGCGTTGAACAGGCTGGTTTCCAGGAAGATCTGACCGTCGGTGATCGAGATCACGTTGGTTGGAACGAAGGCAGACACGTCGCCGGCCTGGGTTTCGATCACGGGCAGTGCGGTCAGCGAACCCGTCTTGCCCTTGACCTCGCCCTTGGTGAAGGCTTCCACATAGTCGGCATTCACACGGGCTGCACGCTCCAGCAGGCGGCTGTGGAGATAGAACACGTCGCCGGGGAAGGCTTCGCGGCCTGGCGGGCGGCGCAGCAGCAGCGAAACCTGGCGGTAGGCCACAGCTTGCTTGGACAGGTCGTCGTACACGATCAGCGCGTCTTCGCCACGGTCGCGGAAGTATTCGCCCATCGTGCAGCCGGAGTAGGCCGACACGTACTGCATGGCGGCGGACTCGGAAGCCGAAGCCGCCACGACGATGGTGTATTCCATGGCGCCGGCCTGTTCCAGAGCGCGCACCACGTTCTTGATCGACGATGCCTTCTGGCCAATGGCGACGTAGATACACGTCACGCCCTGACCCTTCTGGTTGATGATGGCGTCGATGGCCACTGCCGTCTTGCCGGTCTGGCGGTCGCCGATGATCAGCTCACGCTGGCCACGGCCGATTGGCACCATGGAGTCGATGGACTTCAGGCCGGTTTGCAGCGGCTGGTCCACGGACTGGCGCGCGATCACGCCGGGAGCGACCTTCTCGATCACGTCCGTCATCTTGGCGTTGATCGGACCCTTGCCGTCGATCGGCTGGCCGAGAGCGTTCACCACGCGGCCGATCAGTTCCGGGCCCACCGGCACTTCCAGAATGCGGCCCGTGCACTTCACGGTATCGCCTTCAGAAATGTGTTCGTACTCGCCCAGAATCACAGCGCCAACGGAGTCGCGCTCGAGGTTCAGGGCCAGGCCGAAGGAGGGCTGACCGTCTGCCGCGGCAGGGAATTCGAGCATTTCGCCCTGCATCACGTCCGACAGGCCGTGGACGCGCACGATACCGTCGGTCACGGACACCACGGTGCCCTGGTTGCGGATGTCGCTGCTGGCTGCCAGACCTTCGATGCGGCTCTTGATCAGTTCAGAAATTTCTGCGGGATTGAGTTGCATGACTCTTTCCTTCTTTCTTGGGGGTATAGCTGAGACCTCACGCCCATCAGGCGGTGAGGGCAGCTTTCATTTGTTCCAGACGGGCTTTGACGGAAGTGTCGAGCACCTCGTCGCCCACCACCACGCGCACGCCGCCGATCAGGGTCTCATCCAACTGCACGGAGAGATTGAGCTTGCGACCGAAGCGCTTTTCAAGCGTGGCACCCAAATCGGTCAGAGCGCCCGCATCCAGCGGGAAGGCGCTGTACACCACGGCATCCGAAGTGCCGTGGCTGCGATTGACCAGCGTACGGAACTGGGCCGCGATTTCAGGCAGCGCCTGCACGCGCCCGTTATCGATCACGGTACGCAGGAAGTTCTTGGCCAGGTCAGGCAACGCCGAGCGGGCCACGCCCACGATGACGTCGAACACCTGCTCGCCCGTCACCTTGGGGTTGTCCGCCAGTTGGCGCAATTGGGGATTGGCGGCAATCGCCGCCAGCTCGTCCACCCAGGCTGTAGCGCCATTCAGGTCCACACCGGCTTGGTCGGTGCAGGCCTTGTACAGCGCCTCGGCGTAAGGGCGGGCAATGGTGGCGAGTTCAGCCATTGAATGCTCCCTTACAGCTCGGTCTTCAGACGGTTCAGCAGATCGGCATGAACGCCGGCATTGACTTCCTTGCGGAGAATCTGCTCAGCCCCCTTGACGGCCAGGGCCGCCACCTGCTCGCGCAGGGCTTCACGTGCCTGGATCGCTTGCTGCTCGGCCTCGGCACGGGCAGCAGCGACGATCTTGTTGCCTTCGTCGTTGGCGCGCGCCTTGGCCTCTTCGATGATGGCCTGTGCGCGGCGCTCAGCGTCGGCCAAGCGTGTCGCGGTTTCGTTGCTGGCGGCGGCCAGTTCCTGCTTCACGCGCTGGTCGGCAGCAGCAAGCTCGGTCTTGGCACGATCGGCAGCTGCGAGACCATCGGCGATTTTCTGGGCTCGCTCATCCAGCGCCTTCGCAATCGGGGGCCACACGAACTTCATCGTGAACAGCACCAGGATCAGGAAAACAATGGCCTGAACGAACAGGGTCGCGTTGATACTCACGGCAACACCTTTCTTTCTAGGGCGTTGACGGAGGCTTAGGCCAGAACGAAGGGGTTGGCGAAAGCGAACAGCAGAGCGATGGCCACGCCGATCAGGAAGGCGGCGTCGATCAGACCTGCCAAGATGAACATCTTGGTTTGCAGTTCGTTGATCAGCTCAGGCTGGCGTGCGGAGGATTCCAGGAACTTGCCACCCATCAGGGCAATACCGATCGAAGCGCCGATAGCGCCGAGGCCCACGATCAGACCACAAGCCAGAGCGACGAGACCGAGAATGTTTTCCATGATGACTCCTAGGATGAAAAGAAAGGAAGGTTGAGAAAGGAAACGAAAGGATCAGTGAGCTTCATGCGCCTGGCCGAGATAAATCAGCGTCAGCATCATGAAAATGAAGGCCTGCAGGGTGATGATCAGGATGTGGAAGATCGCCCAGATAGAGCCCGCAATGATGTGCCCCACGGGGAGCAACACACCAGAGAGCGACATAGCCGCTGCGCCACCCATCAGGGCAATCAGCATGAACACCAACTCACCAGCGTACATGTTGCCGAACAGTCGCATGCCATGCGACACGGTCTTGGCAACGTATTCAATGATCTGCATGAGCAGATTGACCACGCCCAGGATCAGGGCGAAAACAGGGTTCTTGCTGGTGCCGAAGGGCGCGGTCACCAGTTCATGCGCCCAGCCGCCCAGCCCCTTGATCTTGATGCTGTACACGAAGCACAGGATCAGCACGGCGCTGGACAGGCCCAGGGTGGTGGACAGGTCGGCGGTGGGAACGACGCGCAGGTAGGCATGCGAGTCACCTGTGGCGACCTGCCAGAGCACGGGCAGCAGGTCCACCGGCAGCAGGTCCATGGCGTTCATCAGGAAAATCCAGACGAACACGGTGAGCGCCAGAGGTGCAATGAACTTACGGCTTTGCGCGTTGTGGATGTTGGCCTTGGCCTGGTTGTCCACCATCTCGACCAGCATCTCGACAGCCGCCTGGAAGCGGCCTGGCACACCGGAAGTGGCCGTGCGGGCAGCGAGCCACATGACGAACAGACCCAAAACACCCAAGATCACGCTGACGGCAACGGAATCGAGGTTGACAACCGAGAAGTCGATGATGGACTTCTGCTTGATGTTCTGGAGATGCTGCAGGTGGTGAACGATGTATTCACTTGCAGTCGGGGCGTGCGCATCTGCGGCCATCGGACAACTCTTCTCTCAAATATCAATCGGTTCGTCGGACACCAGGCCGCGCCAGCAGCGCGATCCAGTACGTTTTCATCGTTACCACCATGCCGACCAGCAACGCCAGCCAGCTGAGCCCCGGCACTACCCGGGGCGCCGCCGCCAACATGGCGACGGTCAATGCAATCTTGACCAACTCCCAACCCAGAAGCCCGACCATCGCAGCACCAGCCGTGGAGCGCCTGCGCGCCATGCCACGGGCAAACAGCGCCGCCGGCACCACGACGGACAGAGCCCCGTACCCGGCGGACCATGCCACCGGCAGCCTGCCCGTCAGCCACCATGCCAGCAGGGCCACTACCGCCCCCACCGCCGCCTGGCCCCAGACAATGCGCCAGACCGACAGCGCCGGATGGCGTGACCGCCACTCCCGCGCCTCTTGTGCAGTCAGGGGCTTGAAGTCGGAATCCTCAACCTCAGATTCAGTCTCGGAGGCGATTTTTTTATCGTTGGAAGACGCCTGCGCCACAGACCAAAACTTTCACAAAGCCCTTGATTATAAGTAAAAACCCCGGCCGATCCACAATCGGTAACGGAGCGCGGGTGGATCACTGCACATAGCCGCACCATTGTGGCAACGCGCCAACGCCTATTGTGGTGCAGCGCGGCCACGGGGCCCGCCTAAAGCCACAGCGAACCGCGGGTATACCATCGCTACCCGCTTGGGGCACCCCTTCCCTTCGGCCCCTCCGGCCTTGAAAGAGCCTAATGACGACGCCCAACCAGCCCTCTTCCGCCGATCCTCGCAAGGACTCGTTGATCGAATATCCGTCCCGCTTTCCCATCAAGGTCACGGGAGCAAACGTGAACGGGTTCGTGCATGCCGTCACCGAGGTTGCGCGCCGCTTCGACCCCGACTTCGACGCTTCCACCATCGAGTTGCGCGACAGCCGCGCGGGCAACTATCTGGGCGTGACCATCACCGTGACTGCCACCAGCCGGGAGCAGCTCGATGATCTGTACCGGGCTCTGACCTCGCACCCGATGGTCAAGGTCGTGCTCTGAACGTCCGCACCATGGAGTTGCGCATGCTGGGCCGGGTGGACTACCCGGCCACGGTGGCCGCTATGCAGCGCTTCACGGAGGAGCGCACTGACGAGACGCCCGACGAGCTGTGGATTTGTGAGCACCCCGCGGTGTACACACAGGGCCTGGCCGGCAAGAGCGACCACGTCCTCTCGCCCGGCGGCATCCCCGTCGTTGCCACCAACCGCGGCGGGCAGGTGACGCACCATGGCCCCGGCCAGGTCGTAGCCTATCCGCTCATCGATCTGCGCCGTGCGGGCTACTACGTCAAGGAATACGTGTACCGCATAGAGGAAGCCGTGATCCGCACGCTGGGCCACTACGGCGTGACGGGCCACCGCGTGGCCGGCGCGCCCGGCATCTACGTGCGCCTGGACGATCCGCACGGCCACAGCATGCTGCCGCAGCGCCCGCAAAAACGTGCCCACGCCGACGGCCCACCCCAGCCGGACTTCACCGGCTTGGGCAAGATCGCCGCGCTGGGCATCAAGGTCGCGCGCCACTGCACCTACCACGGTGTGGCGCTGAACGTCGCCATGGACCTGGAACCCTTCTCCCGCATCAACCCTTGCGGTTACGCAGGTTTGCAAACGGTGGACCTTTCTACAATCGGCGTCCACATCCCCTGGGACGATGCCGCGGCCATGCTGGGCCAACAGCTCGCACGCCGCCTCGCGCCCTGACCTCTCCCTCAGCAGCCATGAGCACTCCCGACGTCGTGCGCGAAGCGCAGTCCACCGAAGCCTACAACCCGCTGGCCAAGCAGAAGGCCGCGGCCAAGCTGTCGCGCATCCCGATCAAGGTCGAGCAGGGCGAGGTGCTCAAGAAGCCCGAGTGGATTCGCGTGAAGGCAGGCAGTCCCACCACGCGCTTTTACGAGATCAAGAACATCCTGCGCGAGCACAAGCTGCACACGGTGTGCGAGGAAGCCAGTTGCCCCAACATCGGCGAATGCTTTGGCAGGGGCACGGCCACGTTCATGATCATGGGCGACAAGTGCACGCGCCGCTGCCCGTTCTGCGACGTGGGCCACGGCCGCCCCGACCCGCTGGACAAAGACGAGCCGCTGAACCTCGCCAAGACGATTGCCGCGCTGCGCCTGAAGTACGTGGTCATCACCAGCGTGGACCGCGACGATCTGCGCGACGGCGGCTCGGGCCACTTCGTGGAGTGCATCCAGCGTACCCGCGAACTCTCGCCCAGCACGCAGATCGAGATCCTCACGCCCGACTTCCGCGGCCGCGACGACCGTGCGCTCGAAATCCTCAAGGCCGCGCCCCCGGACGTGATGAACCACAACCTGGAAACCGTGCCGCGCCTGTACAAGGAAGCGCGCCCCGGCTCTGACTACCAGTTCAGCCTCAACCTGCTCAAGAAGTTCAAGCAACTGCACCCCGGCGTACCCACCAAGAGCGGCCTGATGGTAGGCCTGGGCGAGACGGACGAGGAAATTCTGGAAGTCATGCGCGACATGCGCGCCCATGGCATCGAGATGCTGACCATCGGCCAGTACCTCGCCCCCAGCAACAGCCACCTGCCCGTGCGGCGCTATGTGCACCCCGACACCTTCAAGATGTTCGAGGAAGAAGCCTACAAGATGGGCTTCAGCCACGCCGCAGTGGGTGCCATGGTGCGCTCCAGCTACCATGCCGACCAGCAGGCGCACGCCGCTGGCGTTTGACTCGGAATACAAGTCAAATCGACCTCCAGGCCAATACTGACAAGCGCCAGCAGCTATTATCTAAATAGCGATCAGGGCGCTTGCAACGACGCAGCCGGATCGTCCGCATCCAACAGCTGCTGCGCCCACTCGCCCAGCTTGCGCGCGTCGGCGCGCAGCACCTCCTGCTTGACGGCCAGGATCTGCGCCGGCTGCATCGAGAAGCTGCGCAGGCCCAGGCCCAGCAGCAGCCGGGTCATGGCGACATCGCCCGCCATCTCGCCGCACACGCTCACGCTCTTGCCCTGGCGCGCGCCCTCCGCGATCACGTCGGCCACCAGCCGCAGCACGGCCGGGTGCAGCGGGTCGTACAGGTGGGCCACGGCCTCGTCCGCGCGGTCGATGGCCAGCGCGTACTGGATCAGGTCGTTGGTGCCGATCGAGAGAAAGTCGAAGTAGCGCAGGAACTGGCGCACCATGAGCGCCGCAGCCGGCACCTCGATCATGGCGCCCAGCTGCACCGCACCGTAGGCAGCGCCGCGTGCGTCCAGCTCGGCGCGCGCCAGGTCCACCTGGGCCAGCGTCTGCCGGATCTCGCTCACATGCGCGAGCATGGGGAACAGCAGCCGCACCGGGCCGTGTGCCGCCGCGCGCAACACCGCGCGCAGCTGGGTGCGGAACATGGCCGGATCGGCCAGGCTCCAGCGGATGGCGCGCAGGCCCAGCGCCGGGTTGAGCGAACTGTCCTTGTACCCCTTGTCCAGCGGCTTGTCGGCGCCCACATCGACGGTGCGGATGGTCACGGGCAGGCCCTGCATGCCCTCCACCGCCTCGCGGTAGGCGCGGTACTGCTCCTCCTCGTCCGGCAGGCGGCCGCTGCGGCCCATGAACAAAAATTCGCTGCGAAACAGCCCCACGCCCGCCGCGCCCGCGCGCAACGCGGCACCCGCATCACCGGGCTGCTCGATGTTGGCCAGCAGCTCAATGGCCTGTGCATCCAGCGTGACGGCCGGCGTGTGGCGCAGCCGCATGAGGCGCTCGCGCTCCAGCGTGATCTGGCGCTGGCGAAAGCCGTATTCCGCCAGGATGATCGGCGTGGGGTCGACGATGACCACGCCGGCATCGCCGTCGATGATGACCCAGTCGTCCTGTCGCACCAACTGGCTGGCGCTGCGCGCACCCACCACGGCGGGGATGTCCATGCTGCGCGCCACGATGGCCGTGTGGCTGGTCTTGCCCCCCACGTCGGTCACGAAGCCGGCGAACACACTCTGCTTGAACTGCAGCATGTCGGCCGGCGACAGGTCGTGCGCCACCAGCACCAGCGGCGCATCGGCCGCGCCGCCCAGCAGGAACTCCGCCTCCGCACCCGCCTCGGCCTGGCGGCGCGGGGCGGAGGGCGGCGGCGCGACGGGGCTGGCCACGCCGCGCATGTGGCGCAGGATGCGCTCCACCACCTGCTCCAGGTCGGCCTTGCGCTCGCGCAGGTAGTCGTCCTCCATTTCGTCGAACTGGCGGCTGATGATCTCCAGCTGCGTGGTCAGCGCCCACTCGGCGTTGTAGAGGCGGTCGGTGATCCAGTGCTTGACGCCGTTGACCAGCATCTCGTCCTGCAGCAGCATCAGGTGCACGTCCAGCAGCGCGGCCAGCTCGGGCGGCGCGTCGTGCGGCATGTCGGCCTGCAGGCGCTGCAGCTCCTCGGCCACCGCGTCCCGTCCGCGGCGCGCACGCAGGATCTCGGCCTCAACCTGGCCGGGCTCGATGAAGTAGTGCACCACCTCCATGCGGCTGGATACCGCGAGCACCGCCCGCCCGATGGCGATGCCGCGCGCGACAGCCAGACCGTGGATGGAGAAGGTCATGCGTGCCTCGCCTGCGGTTTATTCGCCCTCGCCGAACTTGCCATCGATGAGCGCGACAAGCGCATCCATGGCTTCCTGCTCCTGCGCACCATCGGTCTCGATCTCGACCTCGGACCCCATGCCCGCCGCCAGCATCATCACCCCCATGATGCTCTTGGCATTGATGCGGCGCTCTCCCTTGCGCATCCAGACGTCGCAGGGAAAACTGCCCGCCATCTTGGTGAGCTTGGCGGAGGCGCGGGCATGCAGGCCCAGCTTATTGCTGATGGTGATGTTCTTCTTGATCATGAGACGGACGTCGGTTTTGATTCTGCGGCGCAGCCGCGCCCACCTGCATCACGCCCTGCGTGCCACCCACGAGGGCGCGTGCCACCAGCGCATCCAGCGGCTCGCTACGGTAGCTCACGGCGCGCAGCAGCATGGGCAGGTTCACGCCCGCCACCAGGCGGGACTGCAGGCCGTCCACCAGCCGCTGGGCCACGTTGCAGGGCGTGGCGCCGAACAGGTCGCTCAGCACCAGCACCGAGGCCTCGCCCTGCTGCTCCATCAGCGCGCGGGCGGCCGACAGCGTGGCCTCGGGGGCCTCATGGGGCGGCACGTCCAGCGCCAGCACCTCCTGCCAGCAGTCGGGGAACACGTGCAGCGCGCATTCACGCAGCGCATGGGCCAAAGGGGCGTGGGCGATGATGAGAATGCGCGTATTCATGGGGTACTGCAGTGCAGTGCATTATCACCGTGCCCGCGCCGCGCCATGAACCATGCATAGGCCCCCGCCGTGCAGGCCAGGTGCAGCGCCATGGCGGCCCGGTAGGCGCGCGCCATGTCCAGCCCGGCAGCCACGAACGCGTCCACCGCCAGGCCAATACCCCATTGCACGGCAAACACCCCCGCAAAGATCACCAGGTTGTACGCCGACAGCGCGCGCCCCGCCAGCGCCTGCGGGAACGCCAATGCCACCGCGGGCTGCGACAGCGCCACGCTGGTGCATGACACGCAATACAGCGCCCAGGCCGCGGCGCCCGCACGTCCGCCCGCCAACACAATGCCCGCCAGCACCAGCAGCGACAGCGGCAAACTCGCGGCCATCACCGGGTCGGCCCCGCCCACGCGACGCAGCAACCACGGGCTGGCCATGCCCCAGGTCCAGAAGGTGAGCAGCATGCTCACATTGATCCAGAACAGTCCGGTGGCGGCCTGCAACGGCGTATAGCCGGCCACGTGCTGCATCCAGGGCGCGGCCCACAGCGTCTGCACCGCGACCATGCCGCCATAGCAGAAGAAGCCCAGCGGCGCCGTGCGCAGGAAGTACGGATGGCGCCACACCTGTGCATAGCCCGTTTCTACGCCTGCTCCCGACTCTGCCGGCGCCTGCGGCCAGCGCGGCACGCCCAGCGCCAGCAGCGCCATGGCCAGCACGATGAGCGCCGCCAGCCCCCAGAACAACGGGCGCCACCCTGCCAGTGGCAGCAGCCACTGCACCGGCAGCGTGGACGCCACCATGCCCAGCGAACCGGTCATCAGCATCCAGGAGTTGGCGCGTAGCTGCGCACCGGGCTCCAGCCAACGCCGGAATCCCGTGAGCGGAGCCATCAGGCAGGCGCTGACGCCCGCGCCGCACAGCATGCGCCCCGCAAGCAGCCCCGAGAAGCCCGTGGCCCAGGAGAACACCAGGCACCCGGCCACCGCCACGCCCAGAAAGCCGAGCAGCACCGTGCGCGGGCCGTGGCGGTCCAGCCACCGGCCCAGCGGCAGTTGCGTGAGCGCGAAACCCAGGAAGTAGCCACCCGCCAGCAGCCCCAGGTCGCGCGCGTGCAACTGGAACTCGGCCTCCAGTGTGGGCGCCAGAGTGGCGGTGATCGCGCGCAGCAGCGCCGAGATGAAGTAGGTGAACGCAAAGGCCAGGAAGACGACCACGGCCGTGCGCCGCGTGAGCACGCTCATGGCTGCAGCGCCAGGCTGGCGAAGAAGGTGTCAGCCGCCGTGGCCGTCGTGCGGCGCGGCGCATAGACCGCCGCGTGGTACAGACGTGCCTGGCCGCCCTCAATGCGCGCGAACCACACGGCATCGACGGTGACGGCCGAGCCGCCGGGCGCCTGGCCCTGCGCCTGCAGCCGCACCGACTGCGGCACAGCCAGCGCGCGCGTGGGCACGAAGGCGACGGGTGCAGCCGGCTGCGAAGCGCGCATGCCGGCCTGTACGGCCGCCTGCCAGCGCGCCAGCATCGCCCCGGCCAGCGCCGCTTCGGCCAGCGGCATGTGGGATACGGCGAAGGTGGCGCCATCGGCCTCGCAGCCAACCATGGCGAGCGGCACGGCACCCGTGCCCAGGTCCACGGGCCGGCTCGCATACTCGGGCTTGCAGGGCAGCGTCAGCGCCAGGCCGGCGTCGGGCAAGGTGACGCTGCGCCAATTCAGCGCAGGGCTGCAGGCGGCCAGCGCCAGCATGCTGGCCGCGAAGGCCAGGGTCAGGAGACGGCGCGCGCCGGCAGGAGCAAGGGTCATGTGCCTGATTATTCCCAGCGCCGCCCTGGCTGGCTGCTGGCGGTTGCCCCTCTAGACGGCGCACGGTATGGACCCCAGGGCTTTACGCTGGCGCAAACCGCGCGCTCGCGGCCGGCCGTCTGGTGAACTTACCGCCTTGCAGGCAATCCCATGGTGGCGAGTGCTGGAACGCCCCGCGCGGCACAATCCCGTACCTATCGCGTCAAACACACGAACGGCCACCCGAACGGCGGCCCACACGGAGTACCTGGTTATGCAGATCAAGAAATGGCTGGCGGCGGGCGCCCTGGTGGCGGGCGCTGCCGTGGGCGCCGTGGTGGTGCTGGGCTCTGGCACGTCCCAGGCACCGCAGTCCACGTTCGTTCTGCTCGACGGTTCGCAACAGACCACCGCCGACCTCAAGGGCAAGGTGGCGCTGGTGAACTTCTGGGCCACCAGCTGCACCACCTGCGTGGCGGAGATGCCCGAGATCGTCGCGACCTACGACAAGTACAAAGGCCAGGGCTTCGAGACGCTGGCCGTGGCCATGAGCTACGACCCGCCGAGCTACGTGGTCAACTTCACCGAAACGCGCAAGCTGCCGTTCAAGGTGGCCATCGACAACACCGGCGCCGTGGCCAAGGCCTGGGGCGACGTGAAGCTCACCCCCACCACGTACATCGTCAACAAGCGCGGAGAGATCGTGAAGAGCTACATCGGCGCACCCGATTTCGAGGAGCTGCACAAGCTCATCGAACGCCTGCTGGCCGAAGCCTGAGGCACCTTTCTTCAGAAAAAAAGGCCGAGTTCCTGAACGAAATCGGCCTTTCGCGCTTATGCAGCAAGCGCTAGCAGCTACTAGTTCAATAGCGCATCAACGTGCGCGGTAGGCGTCGTGGCACGCCTTGCAGGAATTGGCCGCCGGGCCGAACGCGGCCTTCAGGTTGTCCAGGCTGCCCGTCTTGGCGGCGGCGGCCAGCTTGGCGGCCTCGGCCTGGAACTTGTCGGCATGCTCCTGGAACTTGGCCTGTTCGGTCCACACGCCGGGCTTGGCCTTGGTGGGAGCGCCCTTGTCCGTGCCGGGGCCGAAGCCGGCCCACGGCAAAGCGGCCAGGGCGGCGACGGTATCGGCATTCTCTTGCGCAGCCTTCGCGTCGAACGGCACGCGGCCATTGGCCATTGCGCCGATGCGGCCGAAATGCTGTCCTATCACGAACAGCGCACCCTGGCGGTACTTGATGGCATCTTCTGGCTTGGCGAACTGGGCAGCGGCGGGCAGCGACACCAGCGTGGCGGCTGCTGCGGTGGCGGCAAGAGCGAGGGCTTTGATTGGCATGGAATGCACCTTGTCGTGGGGAAGGGAATGGCTGCGGCGACGGCTGGACGCCCTGCGCCGGCGCGCAGTATGGCGCGGCCGCGTGACGCCATGGCCGCAAGCGCCCGAAGGGCAGTCGGATATAGCCCGACGGGGGCACGCTGGGCACAATAGCCGCGTCCTCCGCTCCCCCGCTTCGCCATGCCGCACACCGTACGCATCTGGGATTTGCCGACCCGGCTGTTCCACTGGTCGCTCGCCGTGACCACCGTCGCCCTGGTCGTCACCGCCAAGCTGGGCGGCAACGCCATGCAGTGGCATCTGCGGCTGGGCTACGTGATGCTGGCGCTGCTGGCCTTTCGCCTGGCCTGGGGCCTGGTGGGCGGACGCTGGTCGCGTTTTGCGAGCTTCCTACCCACACCCGCGCGCCTGCGCAGCCACTTCGCCAACCAGGAAGGCAAGGTGACCAGCCCCGGCCATTCGCCGCTGGGCGCACTGTCGGTCTTTGCCCTGCTGGCGGTGCTGCTGGCCCAGGTAGGCACCGGCCTGCTGAGCGACGACGAGATCGCCTTCGCCGGTCCGCTCACGCGTTTCGTTTCTGGCGAGTGGGTATCGCAGGCCACTTGGTATCACAAGGACGTGGGCCAATTCCTGCTGTTGGGGCTCGTCGCGCTGCACCTGGCGGCGATTGTTTTCTATACCCTGGTGCGCCGTCAGGCCCTGGTGGGCCCCATGGTGCACGGCGATCGTCAACTGCCCGGGGCCACACCCGCGTCGCGCGACGATGCGCTCAGCCGCGCAGGGGCGGCCCTTGTGGCGGCTCTGAGCGCGCTGCTGGCCTGGTGGGTCGCCAGCCTGGGGGCTTTTTGAGTGCCCACAGCGGTGCGGCTACACTGGCCCCTGCCTTTTTCATGCCGGATTCTTTCTGCACAGTGGACCATTCCCCTGACATTACGCTGCTGAGCCCCGCCCTGCCCCACGAGATGCACGTGGTGCGCGACATCTTCCAGGAATATGCCGACACCCTGGACGTGGACCTGTCGTTCCAGAACTTTGCGCAGGAACTCGCCACCCTGCCGGGCGAATACGCGCCGCCGCGCGGCCATATCCTGTTGGCCGAAGTGGAGGGCAGCATTGCCGGGTGCTGCGCCCTGCGGCCGCTGGACACCGCTGACTACCCCAACGCCTGCGAGATGAAGCGCCTGTACGTGCGCAAGGCGTTCCGCGGCTTCGGCCTGGGGCGGCAGTTGGCCGAGGCCATGCTGGACCAGGCGCGGCAGGCCGGCTATGCCTGCGTGTTGCTGGACACGCTGGACGGCATGGAATCGGCGCGTGCGCTGTATTCCGAACTGGGCTTCGAGGAAATACCGCCGTATTACCACAACCCCCTGCCGGGTTCGCACTACCTGAAAGCGGAAATTTACTAACCTTTTGGGCCTCTAGCGCTTATCAGGAAAGCGTTAATAGCTATTCAAATAATAGCAAAGCCACCCGCATCTCGCGACGGGGCGGCGTTTCGCCTGCGGCGTGGTGCCAGCACCGGAGCCCTCCGATGCCAGCACCAGCAGCCTCAGCCCTTGGCCTGGCCGAGCAGCGTAGCGGCGTCGCTCACCTCGAACTTGCCCGGCGCCTCGACGTTCAGGGCAACCACCTTGCCGTCCTTGACCAGCATGGAATAGCGGTTGCTGCGCAGGCCCAGGCCCTTGCCGTTCAAGTCCAGCGTCAGACCGGTGGCCTTGGCGAAGGCGGCGTCGCCGTCCGCCAGCATGCGCACCTTGCCATCGGTCTTCTGGTCGCGCGCCCACGCGCCCATCACGAAGGCATCGTTCACCGACAGGCACCAGATCTCGTCCACGCCGGCAGCCTTCAGGGCGCCCGCCTGCTCCACGTAGCCGGGAACGTGCTTGGCCGAGCAGGTGGGTGTGAAGGCGCCCGGCACCGCGAACAGCGCAATCGTCTTGCCCGCGGCGGCCTTTTGCACATCCACCGGGTTCGGGCCGAGGCTGCAGCCATTGCCCTCGACTTCCGAGTACTCCATCAGTGTGATGGCGGGCAGCGTGTCGCCGACTTGGATCATGAGAATCTCCTTGCTGGGTTGGAGGGCCCCGGCAGGATCTGCGGGCCCCAAAAAGAAAAACGACCCACATTGTGGGTCGTTTCTCGGAGGCGCGCAGACGGCGTCTGCGAAGGCTTAGAGCAGCCCGGCCTTTTGCACCAGGCGTGTGGCCACCCAGTTCTTGGTCTTGGAGAGCGGACGGCTCTCCGTGATCTCGATGGTGTCGCCCATCTTGTACTCGCCATTCTCATCATGGGCGTGGTACTTGCTCGACTTGATCATGATCTTGTCGTAGATGGGGTGCTTCACACGGCGCTCGACCAGCACGGTCACGGTCTTTGCACGCTTGTCGCTGACCACCTTGCCAACCAAGGTGCGCTTGAGGGATTTTTTAGCTTCCGTCATGTCGGCTCCTTACTTGGCGGCTTGCTTTTCAGCAAGAATGGTCTTGGCGCGGGCGATGTCGCGGCGCGTGGCCTTCAGCGTGGCGGTGTTGCCCAGCTGTTGCGTGGCCTTTTGCATGCGCAGGCCGAAATGGGCCTTTTGCAGCGATTTGATTTCGGCTTCCAGGCCGGCCACGTCTTTTTGGCGGAGTTCAGCAGATTTCGTCATGTTGATTTCTCCTTAGGCGCCAATCTGACGGGCAACGAACGTGGTGCGCAGCGGCAGCTTGGCGGCAGCCAGGCGGAACGCTTCGCGGGCCAGTTCTTCGGGCACGCCAACGATCTCGAACACCACCTTGCCGGGCTGAATCTCAGCCACGTAGTACTCGGGGTTGCCCTTACCGTTACCCATACGCACTTCAGCGGGCTTGGTAGAGATCGGCTTGTCGGGGAACACGCGGATCCAGATTCGGCCACCACGCTTGACGTGGCGGGAGATCGCACGGCGTGCGGCCTCGATCTGGCGGGCCGTCAGACGGCCACGGTCCGTGCACTTCAGACCGAAGTCACCGAAAGCCACCGAATTGCCACGCGTGGCAACGCCGGTGTTGCGGCCTTTTTGCTCCTTACGGAACTTGCGGCGAGCAGGTTGCAGCATGTTTATTCTCCTTTACCGTCCGCCGCTGCGGCAGCGGGCGCGCTCTTGACGCGCTTAACGGAATCGCCACCAGCGCCGGCAGGCTTGTCGCTACCGTCGGCAGGGGCTGCATTGGTGCCCATCGGGCGGCGGCCGCCACGGCCAGCACCGGCGCGGTCGCCTGGGCGGCCATCGCGGCGCGGGCCACGGGGACGGCGCTCTTCTTCAGGGCGCGGCGTCTCGGCGGCGGGCAGATCGTTGCGGCCCAGCGTGTCGCCCTTGTAGACCCACACCTTCACGCCGATCACACCATAGGTGGTCTTGGCTTCGGAGGTGCCGTAGTCGATGTCGGCGCGCAGGGTGTGCAGCGGCACACGGCCTTCGCGGTACCACTCGGTACGGGCGATTTCGATACCGTTCAGACGGCCCGAGGACATGATCTTGATGCCCTGGGCGCCCAGGCGCATCGCGTTCTGCATGGCGCGCTTCATAGCGCGGCGGAACAGGATGCGCTTTTCCAGCTGCTGGGTGATCGAGTCGGCGATCAGCTTGGCATCGATTTCGGGCTTGCGCACTTCTTCGATGTTCACGGCGACAGGCACGCCCAGGCGGGTTGCGAGTTCCTTCTTCAGGTTCTCGATGTCCTCGCCCTTCTTGCCGATCACCACGCCGGGACGTGCCGAGAAGATCGTGATACGGGCGTTCTTGGCAGGACGCTCGATCAGGATGCGCGACACAGCGGCGTTCTTCAGCTTGGCCTTCAGGTACTCGCGCACCTTGATGTCTTCGGCCAGCATGCCGGCGAAGTCGCGGTTGCTGGCATACCAGCGGCTGGCCCAGTTGCGGCTTACAGCAAGGCGGAAGCCGGTAGGATGGATTTTCTGTCCCATATTCTTCCTTTAGGCCTCAGTTACCCACGGTCACGTAGATGTGGCACGTGGGCTTGCTGATGCGGTTGCCGCGACCCTTGGCGCGCGCGGTGAAGCGCTTGAGCGTGGTGCCTTGCTCGACGAAGATGGTCTTGACCTTCAGGTCGTCGATGTCGGCGCCGTCGTTGTGCTCGGCGTTGGCGATGGCGGACTCCAGCACCTTCTTGACGATCACGGCAGCTTTTTTCTGCGTGAAGGCCAGGATGTTCAGGGCTTGGTCCACTTTCTTGCCGCGGATCAGGTCAGCGACCAGGCGACCCTTGTCCACCGACAGACGGACGCCCCGGAGGACTGCACGTGTTTCAGACATGGTCGTTCCTTATTTCTTCTGGACTTTTTTGTCCGCGGGGTGACCCTTGAAGGTGCGCGTCAGGGCGAATTCACCCAGCTTGTGGCCCACCATCTGGTCGGTGACATACACCGGGACGTGCTGCTTGCCGTTGTGCACGGCAATGGTCAGACCGATGAAATCGGGCAGAACCATGGAGCGACGCGACCAGGTCTTGACTGGCTTCTTGTCCTTGGTGGCAATGGCTTTTTCAACCTTGGCCAGCAAGTGATGGTCAACAAACGGACCCTTTTTGAGAGAACGAGTCATTTGCTACCCCTTACTTCTTGCGACGCGACACAATCATGACTTGTGTGCGTTTGTTATTACGGGTGCGGTAGCCCTTGGTCAGGTTGCCCCATGGGTCAACAGCATGACGGCCCTCGCCGGTACGACCTTCACCACCACCGTGCGGGTGGTCAATCGGGTTCATGGCAACGCCACGCACCGTGGGACGAATACCCATCCAGCGCTTCACACCGGCCTTGCCCAACTGGCGCAGGCTGTGCTCTTCGTTGGCAACTTCACCGATGGTGGCGCGGCATTCGATGTGGATCTTGCGCACTTCACCCGAGCGCATACGCACCTGGGCGTACACGCCTTCACGGGCCAGCAGCGTGGCCGACGTACCTGCGGAGCGAGCAATCTGCGCACCGGCACCGGGCTTGAGCTCGATGCAGTGAATGGTCGAACCCACCGGAATGTTGCGGATCGGCAGCGTGTTGCCCACACGGATCGGGGCTTCGGAGCCGCTGACAATCGTGGCGCCCACTTCCAGGTTACGCGGAGCAATGATGTAGCGACGCTCGCCGTCGGCGTAGCACACCAGAGCGATGTGGGCCGTGCGGTTCGGGTCGTACTCGATACGTTCCACCTTGGCGGGGATAGCGTCCTTGTTGCGACGGAAGTCCACCACGCGATAGTGGTGCTTGTGACCACCGCCCTTGTGGCGCGTGGTGATGTGACCGTTGTTGTTGCGGCCGGCTTTCTGGAACTGTGGCTCCAGCAGGGCTGCGAACGCCTCACCCTTGTACAGGTGGTCACGCGAGATCTTCACCGCGCCACGCTGGCCCGGGGAAGTGGGTTTGATCTTGATAACGGCCATGGTTTACGCAGCCTCCCCGGACAGGTTCAGCTCTTGACCTTCCTTCAGCAGCACATAGGCCTTGCGCACGTTGTCGCGGCGGCCCATGCTCTTGCCAAAGCGCTTGGTCTTGCCTTTGGTGTTCACCACAGAAACGCCCTTCACTTCCACCTTGAACATGAGTTCCACGGCGGCCTTGATCTCGGGCTTGGTTGCGTTCTGCAGCACCTTGAACGTCACAGCGTTGGACTTCTCGGCAACCATGGTGGCCTTCTCGGACACGATGGGAGCAACCAACACTTGCATCAGACGACCTTCGTCAAACTTGAGCGTGCTCATGCGAACATCTCCTTGAGTTTGTCGATCGCGCCCTTGGTGACGAGCACTTTCTTGTAGTGCACCAGCGACACGGGATCTGCATAACGCGGCTCGGTCACGAACACGTTCTTCAGATTGCGCGATGCCAGATACAGGTTTTCATCGACCTCATCAGCGATCACCATCACCGATTGCAGGTTCATGGCCTTGAACTTGTCAGCCAGAACCTTGGTCTTGGGCGTGTCAATCTTCAAAGACTCCACCACAGCCAAGCGACCTTCGCGGGCCAGCTGCGACAGAATGGACGCCATACCGGCGCGGTACATCTTCTTGTTGATCTTGTGCGAGAAGTTTTCTTCAGGCAGGTTCGGGAAGATGCGACCGCCCCCGCGCCACAGTGGCGAAGAGGTCATACCGGCACGTGCATTGCCAGTACCCTTTTGCTTGAAAGGCTTTTTGGTCGAGTGACGGACCTGCTCGCGATCCTTCTGGGCACGGGTACCCTGGCGAGCATTGGCCTTGTAGGCCACGACGATCTGATGGATCAGGTCTTCGTTGTATTGACGATCGAACACGGTCTCGGGGACTTCCACTTTGGAAGCTGCCTGGCCTTGTTCATTCAGGAGTTCGAGCTGCATTAGTTCGCTCCTTTGGAAGCTGGCGCCTTGATGGCCGGACGCACCGTAACGAACCCACCCTTGGATCCAGGAACAGCGCCCTTGATCAAGAGCAGTTGACGCGCTTCGTCGATGCGAATCACGTCGAGGTTTTGCGTAGTGACGGTGACATCACCCATGTGACCCGTCATCTTCTTGCCCGGGAACACGCGACCCGGATCCTGCGCCATCGAGATGGAGCCAGGAACATTGTGCGAACGGCTGTTACCGTGCGATGCGCGCTGCGAACTGAAGTTGTGACGCTTGATCGTGCCAGCAAAGCCTTTACCAATCGAAGTGCCTTGCACATCGACCTTCTGGCCCACGCTGAACACATCCGTCACGGGCACGGTGCTGCCTGCGGCGTATTTGCCAGCGGCTTCAGCGGTCACGCGGAATTCACGGATGATTTCACCGGCTTCGACACCAGCCTTGGCGAGGTGGCCAGCTTCAGGCTTGGTCACGCGAGATGCCTTGCGCGAACCGAACGTGACCTGCAGGGACACGTAGCCATCGTTCTCTTGGGTTTTCACCTGGGTCACACGGTTGTTGGACACATCCACCACCGTGACGGGCACTGCGTCCCCGTCATCGGTGAACAGACGCATCATGCCCACCTTGCGGCCCAGCAACCCGAGGGAGTTGCTCAGACTCATTGGTTGTTCTCCAAAACTTCCGCCGCCCCGACTTCAATTGGCCAGAACGTTTGCACGACGGGCGCTGGCCTCGACGGCTTGCACCTATGTGCGCGAAAGAAGGTTGATAAAACTCCGCATCACGCATCCAAAATTGGACGCAAAAACGCGAAGCCGCAAAGTATAACGCGGACTGCTTTTACAAGCAAGTCCGCGTTGGGGGTGCCCGGTCCTCAGCGAGGACCGGGACGAAGCAAGCAACAGGAAGGGATTACTGGAGCTTGATTTCGACGTCCACGCCAGCCGGCAAGTCCAGCTTCATCAGGGCGTCCACCGTCTTGTCCGTGGGATCGACGATGTCCATCAGGCGCTGGTGCGTGCGGATTTCGAACTGGTCGCGGCTGGTCTTGTTGACGTGCGGCGAACGCAGGATGTCGAAGCGCTTCATGCGCGTCGGCAGGGGCACGGGGCCCTTGACGATGGCGCCGGTACGCTTGGCGGTGTCAACGATCTCGGCTGCAGACTGATCGATCAGCTTGTAGTCGAATGCCTTCAGGCGGATGCGGATCTTTTGCTTGGACATTGTGTATTCCTTCAGTGCTTTGCTGGATTACGCAATGATCTTGGCAACGACGCCGGCGCCCACGGTACGGC
>NZ_JSYI01000016.1:0-10362 GCF_001023515.1 Diaphorobacter sp. J5-51
TTTGATCGCAACGCATCTGGCAAAAATAGTGTGAACAGGCCCTAGCTATAGCTGCCAGCGGTGATATGGCGGCGGTTCCAGCTTTCTACGTCTAGAAAAATTCCATCTGGGCGCTGCGCTACACTGCGCGCCAACAACCACCAGAGAGGGAAAAACCATGGACGTCCAGGTATCGTCCGAGCGCGCGCGGGCGCGCTCTGGGCTGCGCTCGTCCTTCGAGTCACAAGACATCGAGCCACACGCCATGCGCTTCACGGGCAGCGGCGGCGAGTACTTCCGCGTGTGGATCGTGAACGTACTGCTGAGCATTCTGACGCTGGGCCTGTACACCCCCTGGGCGCGGCGGCGTACGGCTCAGTACTTCTACGGCCACACGCTGGTGGCAGGCAGCCCCCTGGAATTCACCGCGCAGCAGCGGCGCATGGTGGTGGGCTTCGTCGTGCTGCTGCTGCTCACGGTCGCCTACCAGTTGGCCGTCAACACGGGGCAGGACACGGCCGTGGGCCTTTTCATCCTGGGCGGCGCGGCCCTGTCGCCGCTGATCTGGGGCAGCGCCATGCGCTTTCGCCTGGCCAACACGCGCTGGCGCGGGCTGCGTCTGCAGTTCGTGGCGAGCTGGCGCGAGGTCTACACCGCCAGCTGGCCCGTGTTCGCTCTGGCACTGGTGTGGCTGGGCGTGTTCTGGGGCCTGCAGTCCCTGGCCCCGGCCGCGGTGGTGAACGAAGAAACCGGCCGCAAGCTGCCCGAGGTCACCGCGCCGCTGATAGGTCTAGTGGCGCTGGGCCTGCTGCTCACGGTGCTGTGCATCATCCGGCTGGAGTTCAACTACCGCAGCCTCCTGGTGCTGCGCTCACGCATCGGCAACGAGGCCGGCCGCTGGAAGCCCGTGTACATGGATTTCGTGAAGCTGTGGCTGGCCACGCTGGCGGTGTTTCTCGTCTCGCTGCTGGTGCTCGTCGCGCTGGTCGCGGGCCTCTTCACGGGCTCGCTCGGACTCGTGTCCAAGCTGGGCAAGGGCGGGATGGGGCTGGGCATCTTCGTGCTGATCATGGCGGCCTTCGTGGGCGCGCTGCTGGCGATGATGCTGGCCACCGCACCGGCACGCGCCTATCGCGAGGCCGCGCTGTTTCGCCTGACCTGGAGCAACATCGGTGTGAGCCGCATCGCGCGCTTCAAGTGCAACCTCAGCACGGGCGGCTATGTGCTGCTGCGGCTGCGCAACATGCTGCTCACGGTACTGACGCTGGGGTTCTTCCGCCCATTCGCCATGGTGAGCGAATACCGCATGAAGCTCGAATCCGTCACCGTCCATGTCAAGGGCGGCGTGGACCAGGTGGCGGGGCGCCTGGGCCGGCAGCAGCCGGGCGGCATCGGCGATGCGCTGGCTGACGCGGCGGGCCTGGACCTGATCGGATGACCGGTCGCCCCAAAACACCTTCGCCCGGCGCCCCCTCGCGGAGACGCGATTGACGGGCATGGTGCTCGCCCATTGGTTCGACGGGCGCAGCAGCCGACCGCGCGCGGCGCAGGTGCGGCTGCTGCCCGCGCCCGACGGCCCCGCGCTGGAACTGCATGTGCCCGGTGCGCCGCCGCGCCGCTTTGCCCACCGCGACGTGACCTGGCCCGAGGCCTGGAACGCCCGGCGTCCGCAACCAAAACTCGTGGCCGATCTGGGCGACGACGGCAGCCTGGAGATCGACGACCCCGCCGCCTGGCAGGCCGCGCTGGATGCGGCCGGCCACCGGCCGGGGCTGGCGCAGCGCATGCAAACGCGCTGGGGCGTGTTTGCCGTCGTCCTGGTGCTGGCCGTGGCCGGGTTGTTCGCGTTCTACCGCCACGGCACGCCCTGGCTGGCCGCGCAGCTCACGCGCCATGTGCCGCTGGCCTGGGAGGTGGCGCTGGCCCAGAGTGCGCTGGCGCAGATGGACGCGGGCACCCTCAAGCCCACCACGCTCACGCCTGCGCGCCAAGCCGCGCTGCGCGCACGTTTCGATGCGCTGCTGGCCGCTTCGCCCGCGGCGCTGCAGCGCTATGGCGGTTACGCGCCGCACTTCACGCTCGCGTTCCGCTCCGGCCTGGGGCCCAATGCCTTCGCCTTGCCCGGCGGCACGGTGGTGATGACCGATGCGCTGGTGGAAACCGCCCGCGCGCAACGCCTGGACGACGACGCGCTGGTGGGCGTGCTGGCACACGAGATCGGCCATGTGGCCCACCGGCATACCACGCGCATGCTCGTCGAGCAGGGGGTGCTGCAGGTGGGTCTGGGGCTGGCGCTGGGTGACGTATCCGGCCTGGTGGCCACGGGCAGTTCGTTGCTCACGGGCCTGGCCTACAGCCGCAGCCATGAGCGCGAGGCCGACTGCCATGCGCTCGCACTGATGCGCCATGCCGGCCTGCCCACCGCACCGATGGGCGATCTGCTGTTGGCCATGCTGCGGGACGAGGATTCCGCAACCCCCTCCCCGCAGGCCGGCAAGGCCCCGTCCACGCCCGAGGACCCGCCGCAATCCCACGGCCTGTGGACGCTGCTGAGCACCCATCCGGACACGCTGGAGCGCGCCACCGCGCTGCGCGCCGGCCGTGCGCCGTATTGCTCCTGAGCGCTCCTGAAAAAAGAGCTGCCGGCGCTTGACTGGCAAGGGCTGGCAGCTGTTTTGGCATAAAAGTGTGAAGCGCGCCGATAAGCCGGATTCTGTGCACTGCGGTTGCCCGCAGCGTGACCGCCATTAATCTGGGCCGGGTGTCACCACCACGGCTCGATGCTACCTACCCGCCAGCTCCGCGGAACCACGTCAACGCTGGCCTACTTGGTATTGCTGCGCGTAGAGATTGCCCGTTTCACCCCCAGTGGTCTGCCTTCGCAGGCACTCCCCCGGGACTCGTCTCTGTTGCTCTGATCCTCACCTCACGGTGGGCAGCCGTTAGCTGCTACGCTGTCCTGTGCAGTCCGGACGTTCCTCCAGTGCCTGGTTTCCCAGATTGCACCAGCGGCGGTCTGGCGTGCTTCACGGGCGCAATTATCCGCGTTTCTCCGCTGCGGCGCGCGGCCGGCGCGCTCAACGCGCGGGCAATAACTGGAAGATGTTGTAGGCGATGAGCAGCAGCGCGCCCACGATGCCCACCATCATCAGCGCCGGGCCCCAGCGCGACTCGCGCGCCGAGAAACCGATCAGCATCAGCGCACAACTCGCGGTGAGCATGAGCATGGTGGTGTGCAGCAAGGTCATGGCGCAGGAGGGAAAGTGAAGACGAGACCATTGTCGCGCACACACCCTACTGATGGCACAGGCGGGCGCGCACGCGCCGGCAAATCTTGATGCATATCAATCGAGCCGGCCCGCAGGCGGACGATTCACGCCGGCGCCATATCCACAGCGGGAATATCCATATCGCGACGCCGCTGAACGACTCCCCCACAATGGACGCCTCTCCCGCTTTGCCGGATTCCCCCCCTCTACCCTGGAGACACCATGCGAGTCGACAACATCCTGCACACCATCGGCAACACCCCCCATGTGCGCATCAATCGCCTGTTCGGCGCGGGTGCCAACGTGTGGGTGAAGTCCGAGCGCGCCAACCCCGGCGGTTCCATCAAGGACCGCATCGCCCTGGCGATGGTCGAGGCGGCCGAGCGCAGTGGCGCTCTGCAGCCCGGCGGCACCATCATCGAGCCCACCTCGGGCAACACCGGCATTGGCTTGGCGCTGGTAGCGGCCGTCAAGGGCTACCAGCTGGTGCTGGTGATGCCTGACAGCATGTCCATCGAACGCCGCCGCCTGATGCTGGCCTACGGCGCCCGCTTCGACCTCACGCCCAAGGAAAAGGGCATGAAAGGCGCCATCGCCCGCGCGCAGGAACTGGTGGCCGCGACACCCGGCAGTTGGATGCCCCAACAGTTCGAAAACCCGGCCAACGTCGAGGTGCACATGCGCACCACGGCGCAGGAAATTGCCGCCGACTTCCCCGACGGGCTGGACGCACTCGTCACCGGTGTGGGCACGGGCGGGCACATCACGGGCGTGGCGCGCGTGCTCAAGGCGCAGTTTCCGCAGCTCAAGGTGTTCGCGGTGGAGCCTTCGCAATCGCCCGTGCTGTCGGGCGGCCAGCCCGGCCCGCACCCCATCCAGGGCCTGGGCGCGGGCTTCGTGCCGCAGATCATGGACACCAGCCTGCTGGACGGCGTGATCCAGGTCGAGGCCGAGCCCGCGCGTGAATACGCCCGCCGCGCCGCGCGCGAGGAAGGGCTGCTGGTGGGCATTTCCTCCGGCGCCACACTGGCCGCCATTGCCCAGAAGCTGCCTGAGTTGCCCGCGGGCGCGCGGGTGCTGGGCTTCAACTACGACACCGGCGAACGCTATCTGTCGGTCGAGGGCTTCCTGCCCGCCTGACACGCCTGGCGCACCTTTTCGACAAGGCCCCGCAAGGGGCCTTTTTTATGCCTTGCCGCCAACGCAACGACGCGGCATGTTCACGCACCGGCATGGTCCACCGTCCTACAGCCGCGTGCCGGCCGCCAGGGAAACAATGCCCCATCGCCCTCCGCTGCCGCGCGGCCGCGCTGCGGTGCGCCCCCCGGCAGCGGGCCGGCATTGGATTTCCCCATGACTCAGAACCCGCCCTCTTCCTCCCCCGTCGCGTTCAAGGTGCTGACCGTGAACGTGCACAAGGGGTTCACGTCCTTCAACCGCCGCTTCATGTTGCACGAGTTGCGCGAGGCGGTGCGCCAGGTATCGGCCGACCTCGTGTTCCTGCAGGAGGTGCTGGGCACGCACCAGCGCCATGCGGGGCGCGTGACCAATTTCCCACAGGAGCCGCACTACGAGTTCCTGGCCGACTCCATCTGGACGCAGTACGCCTATGGCCGCAATGCGGTCTACACCGATGGCCACCACGGCAACGCGTTGCTGTCCAAGTTCCCGATCGTGCACTACGAGAACCACGACATCTCGGTCAGCGGCCCGGAGCGCCGCGGCATGCTGCACTGCGTGCTGCAGCCGCCCCAGCATTCACGGCCGGTCCATGCCATCTGCGTACACCTGGGCCTGCAGGAGGCGCACCGCCAGCAGCAGTTGCGCCGCGTGTCCGCGCTGGTGCATTCGTTTCCCGCGCAGGACCCGGTGATCGTCGCGGGTGACTTCAACGACTGGCGCGGCCGCGCGCACGACGTGCTGCAGCGCGAAGCCGGCCTGCATGAAGTGTTCGTGCAAGCCTGCGGGCGTGCCGTGCGCACCTTTCCCGCATCGCTGCCGCTGCTGCCGCTGGACCGCATCTATGTGCGCGGCACCTCGGTGCACACGCCGATGAGCCTGCCGCGCAGGCCCTGGAACCGCCTGTCGGACCATGCGCCGCTGGCCGCGGAGATCCTCCTGTGATGCGCCCGCGCCCGTCCTCGCGCTGGATACCCGGCAACCACTTTCGCCTGCTGGAAAACGGCGAGGAGTTCTTCCCGCGCGTGTTCGAGGCCATTGCCCAGGCACAGCGCGAGGTGATGGTGGAGACCTTCATCCTGTTCGACGACCACATCGGCCAGGGGCTGCACGCGGCGCTGCTGCAGGCGGCGCGGCGCGGCGTGTCGGTGCACCTGCTGGTGGACGGCTTTGGCTCGCCCGACCTGCCTGATCATTTTGTCGACAGCCTGGTGCAGGCGGGCGTGCGTTTTCGTGTGTTCGACCCAGGGCGGCGCCTCTTCGGCCAGCGCCTGAACGTGCTGCGGCGCATGCACCGCAAGATCGTGGTGGTGGACGGCACGCTGGGCTTCATCGGCGGCATCAACTACTCGGCGGACCATGTGGCGGACTTCGGCCCGCAGGCCAAGCAGGACTATGCCGTCGAGGTGCATGGCCCCATCGTGGCGCACATGCACCGCTTCACCCGCATGGCGGTCCTGCCCCCGTCTGCCCAGCGCACCCACCGCCACGAGCCGCTGCCGCAGCTGCCCGCGGCGGGCTCGGCCCACGCCATGTTCGTCACGCGCGACAACCACCGGCATACCAACGACATCGAGCGCCACTACCGTATCGCCCTGCGGGCCGCGCGCGAGCGCGTGGTGATCGCCAACGCGTATTTCTTCCCCGGCTACCGGCTGGTGCGCGAGCTGCGCCGCGCCGCGCGACGCGGGGTGGACGTGCGCCTGATCCTGCAGGGCGAACCCGACATGCCCATCGTGAAGACCGCGGCCGGCCTGCTGTACGACCACCTGCTGCGCGCGGGGGTGCGCATCTACGAGTACTGCGAGCGCCCGCTGCACGGCAAGGTGGCGCTGGTGGACCGCGAGTGGTCTACCGTGGGCTCCAGCAACCTCGACCCCCTCAGCCTGTCGCTCAACCTGGAGGCGAACGTCGTCATCCGCGATGCCTCCTTCAATGCGCTGCTGTATCAGCGCCTGTCGCGCCTGATGCAGCGGCACTGCCGCCAGGTGGAGCCCGCTCCGCGCGGCGCCTGGGAGGCCCTGCGCCTGCTGCGCGGCTACTGCGTGTACCACCTCATGCGCTGGTTTCCCGCCTGGGCGGGCTGGCTGCCGCGACACGAGCCCGCCATCGCCGTCATGCAGGCCGAGCCGCCCGCTGACCAAACTGCGCGCGCGTCCTGAGGCAGCCCATGCACGGCCCTGCCACTTCGCCTGTCCACACCGCGCGCCGCCAGCGCCGCAGCGGGTGGCGCCGGTTACGGGGCTGGCGCTGGCTGGCCGGGCTCGCCATGGCAGCGGTGGCCGCCCTGGTGGTATGGCTGCTGGTGCGCCAGGGCCTGCAGGTGGACTGGCCCGGCGTGTGGCAGGCGCTGCGCGCGCTGCCTGTGCCCACGCTGGCTGCAGCGGCGGCCCTGGCCTGGGCCGGCCACCTGGTGTACGGGTGCTTCGACCTGTTCGGTCGCCACGTGGTACGCCACGGGCTGGGCGTCGCCCGCACCATGGGCGTCACGCTGATCGCCTACCCCTTCACGCTCAACCTGGGCTCGCTGATCGGCGGCGCTTCGGTGCGCTACCGGTTGTATTCGCGCCAGGGCCTGGATGTGGGGCAGATCGCGCAGGTGATCAGCCTGTCCATCGCCACCAACTGGCTGGGCTATTGCGTGCTGGCCTGTGCGCTGTTCTGGGCCTGGACACCGCCGCTGCCCGAGGGTTGGCGTATGGGCAGCGGCCAGCTCCCTTGGTTGGGCACGGTGCTGGCCTGCGTGGCGCTGGGCTACCTGGCGCTGTGCGCGCAGCGCGGCGGGCACCGACCGCTGATGCTGCGCGGGCGACGCCTGCCGCTACCGACCTGGCGCGTGGCGCTGCTGCAGTTGGTGCTGTCGTGCACCCACTGGGCGTTGATGGCCGCGTCCGTGTGGGTGCTGGCGCGCCAGCAGGTGCCCTACGCCGCGGCGCTGGCCACGGTGCTGCTGGGCGCGGTGGCCGGGCTGGTCTCGCGCATCCCCGCCGGCCTGGGTGTGCTGGAGGCCGTGGGTACGGCCGTGCTGGCCGTGCACCTGCCCGTGAGCCAGGCGCTGGCCGTGGTGCTGGCCTTCCGCGCGGTGTACTACTTCGCACCGCTCGCGCCCGCGGCGCTGGCCCTGCTGGCGACCGAGCTGTGGTGGCGGCGGCATCAGCCGACCACCAGTTCTCAAGCAAAAATCAGCCCCTAGCGCTTTTCAGACAAGCGCAAGCAGCTATTAATACAATAGCAAATTGAGTTCTCCTCACCGGTCATGGGCGTGCGGCGCTCCCTTATGATCGCCCTCCTCTTTGGCACCGCCCGATAGTCACGGGCCGCACCCCATGATCCGCCTCTCCGAAATCAAGCTGCCGCTGGCAGCCCTGCCCGCCGGCGCCTACGACGCCGACACCCACCCCGAGGCCCTGCTGCGCGCCCAGGCCGCACAGGTGCTGGGCGTGCCCCAGTCCGCCATCGCCGCCCTGCATGTGCACAAGCGCAGCTTCGACGCGCGCAAGGCCGACCTGATGGCGGTGTACATCCTGGACCTGCAGCTCGCGGACGCGTCCCAGGCCGGCGCCCTGCTGGCACGCCATGCCGGCCACCCGCACATCCAGCCCACGCCCGACATGGCCTGGCACCCGGTGGGCTGCGCTGGCGAAGCGCCCGCACAGCGCCCGGTGGTGGTGGGCTTCGGGCCCTGCGGCATCTTCGCGGCGCTGGTGCTGGCGCAGATGGGGTTCCGGCCCATCGTGCTGGAGCGCGGCAAGCCCGTGCGCGAGCGCACCAAAGACACCTGGGGCCTGTGGCGCAAGCGCGAACTGAACCCCGAGTCCAACGTGCAGTTTGGCGAAGGCGGCGCCGGCACCTTCAGCGACGGCAAGCTCTACAGCCAGATCAAGGACCCGCGCCACCTGGGCCGCAAGGTGATGGAGGAATTCGTCGCAGCGGGCGCCCCGCCCGAGATCCTGTACGTGGCCCACCCGCACATCGGCACCTTCAAGCTGGTGAAAGTGGTGGAGTCGCTGCGCGCGCAGATCATCGCGCTGGGCGGCGAGGTGCGCTTCGAGCAGCGTGTGGACGACGTGATCATCGAAACCGACACCGCCGGCCGGCGCCACCTGCACGGCCTGCGCGTGCGCGATCTGGCCAGCGGCGCAGTGCAGGAGCTGCGCGCCGATCACGTGGTCATGGCCCTGGGGCACAGCGCGCGCGACAGCTTCGCCATGCTGCACACGCACGGTGTGGCCATGGAGGCCAAGCCGTTCTCCGTGGGCGTGCGCATCGAGCATCCGCAGAGCGTGATCGACCGCGCGCGCTGGGGCAAGCATGCAGGCCACCCGCTGCTGGGCGCGGCCGACTACAAGCTGGTGCACCACGCCAGCCAGGGGCGCACCGTGTACAGCTTCTGCATGTGCCCCGGCGGCACCGTGGTGGCCGCCACCAGCGAGCCCGGGCGCGTGGTCACCAACGGCATGAGCCAGTATTCGCGCGCCGAACGCAACGCCAACGCCGGCATGGTGGTGGGCGTGGACCCGCAGGACTATCCGCGCGACCCCGCGGCCTTCGAGGCCGCGCTGGGCGCAGCCCACGGCGTGGACACGTTGCCCGCCGGGCAGGTGCACCCGCTGGCCGGTATCGTGCTGCAGCGCCAGCTGGAGTCGAACGCCTACCGCCTGGGCGGCGGCAACTACAACGCCCCGGCGCAGCGCGTGGGCGATTTTCTGGCGCGCCGCGCGTCCACCGCGCTGGGGGACGTGCAGCCCTCGTACAAGCCCGGCGTCACGCTGGTCGGCATGGACGACGCCCTACCCGCCTTCGCCACCGAGGCCATGCGCGAGGCCCTGCCCGCCTTCGGCCGCAAGATCCGTGGCTACGACATGCACGACGCGGTGCTGACCGGCGTGGAAACGCGCACCTCGTCGCCGCTGCGCATCGGCCGCGGCGACAACTTCCAGAGCCTGAACACCGCCGGCCTGTACCCCGCCGGCGAGGGCGCGGGCTACGCGGGCGGCATCCTCTCGGCCGGCGTGGACGGCATCAAGGTCGGCGAGGCCGTGGCCTGTGCGATGCTGGGCCTGCCGCTGCCCTCCTCGGGCACGCGCGGCTCGGGCGGCGCGGCCTGAGCCGGGGCCAGTTCACTGCGGCGGCGCCTTTCTCCAGACCGGCGGAAGGCTCCACGAATACCGCAACGCCAGCAGACGCACGGCCAGGCAGACCGACGCGGCAAACCAGGGCGTCAGCGTCACCCACCATTCCATGTGCTGCCCCATCACTTGGATCGCCGCCGCCAGCAATGCCGGAAGCGCGTAGATCTCCTTGTGCAGGATGATCGGTACGCGGTTGAGCAGCACGTCGCGCACCACGCCGCCGCCGACGGCCGTCACCATCCCCAGGAGGATGGGTGTGCGTGTGCAACTGTGCCGCATTCTGTCGCCGCATGCCACCACCGTCCGAGGCCGATACGCAAAACACTACTGGCAGCACACGAATGCCGCTGGAGGCAGGCGGCGCAGCGCGATGCGGCTGGAAATGCCCACTCCGACGCCAAGCTGGGGGATCAAGAAGGTGCCGCGGATCTTCGCTCAGGAGTCTGAGGAAGAACGAGAGGTTCGATCCCGCACGGCACCCCAGTGCCGTGCGGGTGCGCTAGGTTACAGCCGAGAGGCCATCTCCGGCACGGCCTGGAACAGATCGGCCTCCAGCCCATAGTCGGCCACCGCAAAGATCGGCGCCTCCGGGTCCTTGTTGATCGCCACGATCACCTTGCTGTCCTTCATCCCTGCCAGGTGCTGGATCGCCCCGGAGATCCCCGCCGCGATGTACAGCTGCGGTGCCACGATCTTGCCCGTTTGCCCCACCTGCAGGTCGTTCGGGGCGTAGCCCGCGTCCACCGCTGCGCGGCTCGCGCCAATGGCCGCGCCCAGCTTGTCCGCCAGCGGGGTCATGACTT